>DGTB01000200.1 GCA_002394185.1 Bacteroidales bacterium UBA4347
TGAACGGCTGCAGTTATCTGGCCGAAGACGGAGGAGAGGCCGTGGGCACCTTCGCCTTCATTCCCAGTCCGGAGCCCACTTACGGCTACATAGAAGGCGCCTGGCTTGACGACGCCCCCTACTATGTGATACACCGCATAGCCGCGAGTCGAAAGAGCCATGGACTGTTCAAGGCCATGCTGGTCTACTGTTTCGGTAAGACCGGCAACATACGCATAGACACCCACCGCGACAACGTAATCATGCAGCACCTGCTGACGAAGCACGGTTTCGCCTACTGCGGCATCATCTATCTGCAGAACGGCGACGAACGCCTGGCTTATCAGCGAAACATCCGGCAAAAATGATAATTTTTGCGAAATAAATGAGTCATAATGAGCGAAATCGGGAATAAAACCCTATTTTTGTAGGTGTAAGCATAAATAAAGACCCAATGACAGAGAACCCCTGCGCCAAGATAAACATCGGGCTGAACATCGTGGGCCGCCGTGCCGACGGCTACCACAACCTGGAGACCGTGTTCTACCCCATTCCCCTCTACGACCGGCTCACCATAGAAGAAGCCCCCGTAGGCGGAGCGATGTGCCGGCTGGAGACCACCGGCCAGTCGGTAGACTGCGCCCCCGAAGACAATCTGGTGGTGAGAGCCTATCACCTGCTTCGAGCTACCCACCCACTGCCCCCCATAGATATTCATCTGCACAAGGGCATCCCCTCTCAGGCCGGTCTGGGCGGCGGTTCGAGCGATGTGGGCTATGCCATCCGCATGCTCAACGAGCAGTTCAGCCTCGGCATGACCCATGACGAGATGCGCCGCCACGCCAGCAGGCTGGGTGCCGACTGCGCCTTCTTCATCCATCCCGAGCCCTGCTACGGCACCGGCATCGGCGACGAGCTACGTCCCTGCGGCGATGAGATGCCCCCGCTGCGCGGCTACTGGCTGGTGATAGTGAAGCCCCCTGTGGCCGTATCGACCAAGGAAGCCTACTCGCTGGTGCATGCCAAGGCTCCGAAGGAGAACTGCCTGGCGATAGTGAGCGACCCCGTGGCCACGTGGCGCGAGCGTCTGACCAACGACTTTGAGGAGAGCGTGTTTGCTCTCTATCCCCAGATTAAGGCTGTGAGAGACCAGCTCTACGAGCTGGGAGCCCTCTATGCCCAGATGTCGGGCAGCGGCAGTGCCGTGTTCGGTCTCTTCGGCGAGGCCCCCGCCGGTATCGGTCAGCATTTCGCAGGCATGTTCTGCGAGGCCGTACAACTGCCCTGACCATAGCGTGACAAAACCCCACCTCATCAACACAAAACCATGACAGCCCCATCGTAAAGAGAGGCTAAATAAAGAAAGGTAAAGAGATATGTACAGAGACAATCAAGAAGAACTCTTCCCGGTAGTAGACGAGGAAGGGCGTGTGACAGGCAGCATACGCCGTGGGGCAGCCCACGACGGCACCAAGATACTGCACCCCGTGGTGCACCTGCACCTGTGGAACAGCCGCGGTGAGCTCTACCTACAGAAGCGCCCCGCCTGGAAAGACATACAGCCTGACAAATGGGACACCGCCTCCGGCGGCCATGTGAACTATGGCGAAGAAGTGGACGCCGCCCTGCGCCGGGAAGTAGCCGAAGAGCTCGGTGTGACCGACTTCATCCCCACGGAAGTAGGCCGCTACGTGTTTGAGGGTCTTCGAGAGCGCGAGTTGGTGTATGTCTTTGAGACCGTTTACGACGGTGAGGTGCATCCTGCCACCGAGGAGTTGGCCGGTGGTGCCTTTTTCAGTCCGTCGGCCATCAAGGAACGTATCGGCACCGGTTTCTTCACGCCCAATTTCGAGGAAGAATACATGAAATACTACGGCAGCCGTTAGTTTGGCATGCATTTTGCTTGGAAGTTGATACATATACCCAGCGAAAAGAAAAGGAAAAAGGAAAAAAGAAAGGAAAGAAGAATGATAACGAGCCAGTTTTCTCCCAATGTATCACAGATACTCTCTTTCAGCAGAGAGGAAGCGACCCGTACGCTGAGCAGTTCGGTAGGTCCGGAGCATCTGCTTCTGGGCATCCTCCGCGACCGCTCGGGTGTGATTCGCGACCTTTTTGCCCATCTCCATATAGATGCGGAGGCTGTGAAGACACAATTAGAAGACAAAGTGAAGGATAACGCCTTTGGCACTCCGGGCAACCGCCGCGAGCTCGTATTGAACGAGAAAGCCAGCAACATACTCCGTCTGGCCGTCTTGGAAGCCCGTCTTCAGCACAGTCAGACTGTGGATGTGGCCCATCTGCTGTTGGCCATCCTGCATGACCAGGTGAACAACGGTGCCAAAGAAATTTTAGAGAGCAACAACATGAACTACGAAGACACCCTCCGGCTTTTGAAAGCCGGCAATACGAATCCTGTGGACGGCATAGACCTGCCCGAGGAGGACGAGGACGACGAGATGATGCACGAGAGTCCCCGCGGCAACTCACGCCGCGGTGCCGGCACTGCGCAGGCCACCGACCAGAAGTCGAAGACCCCCGTCTTGGACAATTTCTCTACCGACCTGACGAAGGCCGCCGCCGACGGCAAGTTGGACCCCGTTGTGGGCCGTTCGGTAGAGTTGCAGCGCGTGATGGAGATTCTCTGTCGCCGCAAGAAGAACAACCCCATTCTTATCGGAGACCCCGGTGTGGGCAAGAGCGCCATTGTGGAAGGTTTGGCCCAGATGATTGTGAACAAGCACACCTCGCCGATACTCTTCAACAAGCGCCTTGTGGCCCTCGACCTCACCTCCATGGTGGCCGGCACGAAATACCGCGGCCAGTTTGAGGAGCGCATCAAGGCCCTACTGCGCGAGATAGAGCAAGACCCCGACATCATTGTGTTCATCGACGAGATCCACACTATGATTGGTGCCGGCGGTGCTCCCGGCTCGATGGATGCCGCCAACATTCTGAAGCCCGCTTTGGCCCGCGGTCTGATGCAATGCATCGGCGCCACTACGCTCGACGAGTACCGCAACAGCATAGAGAAAGACGGAGCCTTGGAGCGCCGTTTCCAGAAAGTGCTTGTAGAGCCGAGCACCGCCGAGGAGACCCTCGACATCATCAAGAACCTGCGCGAGCGGTATGAGGACCATCACCATGTGACCTATTCGGACGACGCCCTTGTGGCCTGTGTCCGATTGACGGAGCGCTATGTGACCGACCGCGCTTTTCCTGACAAGGCCATCGACGCGATGGACGAGGTAGGCGCCCGTGTACACCTGCGCAATGCCCACATTCCCCCCGAGATAGAAGCCAAGGAAGAAGAGTTGGCCACCTCCATCCGCAAGAAGGACCAGGCCGTGAAGAGCCAGAACTACGAGTTGGCCGCCGCTTTCCGTGACCGTCAGGCCACGCTTGAGCAGGAGCTTGACGAGATGAAGAAGAAATGGCTCTCCGGCGAGACCGACAACCGCGAGACGGTGACGGAAGAGAATGTGGCCGATGTGGTATCGATGATGACCGGTGTTCCCGTTCAGCGCATGGCCGAGTCGGAAGGCAAGCGTCTGCGCCACATGGACAGCATACTGAAGGAGTCGGTGGTAGGTCAGGACCGGGCCATCGACAAGATGACGAAGGCCATTCAGCGCAACCGTGTAGGTTTGAAAGACCCGAACCGTCCGATAGGCGTCTTTATGTTTTTGGGTCCGACCGGCGTTGGCAAGACCTATCTCGCCAAGAAGTTGGCCGAGCACATGTTCGGCAGTGCTGACAGTCTGATTCGTGTGGACATGAGCGAATATTCCGAGAGTTTCAACGTGTCGCGTCTGGTAGGCGCCCCTCCGGGCTACGTAGGCTACGAGGAAGGCGGTCAGTTGACCGAGAAGATACGCCGTCACCCCTACTCCATCGT
>DGTB01000134.1 GCA_002394185.1 Bacteroidales bacterium UBA4347
GCCGCAACTGCGGCCACATCGTGGTGGGCACCCAGGCCCCGGAGGTTTGCCCCGTGTGCAACCATCCGCAGTCCTACTTCGAGATCAACAAGCAGAACTACTAAAGGACTCTTCTATAGATCAGTAAACTCCTTGCCCTGCGGGCAGAAATCCATAAATCTTATAAATTACTTCTGACGCGACAAACTGTGAAGCAACGCCGAAGGCGAAAGAACAAAAGAACAGTAATCAAACCATGCTCAAGATACAGGAAATAGAAGTGAAGTCGGTGATGTCGAAATCGAACTTGCCGGTGGCCGACTTCTCGGTGAACCCCTACGTGGGCTGTCTACATGCCTGCAAGTACTGCTACGCGTCGTTCATGAAACGTTTCACGGACCATCCCGAGCCGTGGGGCGAGTTCCTCGACGTGAAGAACTGGCCCGCCATCCGCGACCGCGGGCAGTTCCGCGGCAAGGAGGCCTTCTTCAGCTCCGTCACCGACCCCTACCAGCCCCACGAGGCCAAATACCAGCGCACCCGCCGCGTGTTGGAGCAGCTACAGGGCACGGGCATAAGAATCAGCATCTCGACCAAGAGCGACCTCATCCTGCGCGACCTCGACCTGATACGTTCCTTCCCCGGCTCGCGCGTCAGCTGGAGCATCAACACCCTCGACGAGGACTTCCGCAAAGAGATGGACCTCGGCGTGAGCATCGAGCGCCGCCTGGAGGCCATGCGCCAGTTCTACGAGGCGGGCATCGACACCACCTGCTTCATCTCGCCCATCTTCCCCGGCATCACCGACGTGGAGGCCATCATCCGCCGCGCCAAAGGGCAATGCAACCTCGTGTGGCTAGAGAACCTCAACCTGCGCGGCGACTACCGCGGCCGCATCCTGACGTGGATCCACGAGCACCACCCCGAGCTGGACACCCTCTACCGCGATATCTACACCCGCAAGGACCGCACCTACTGGGGTGAGCTCGACGCCGATATGCGCCACTTCTGCGCCGACGAGGGGCTGCGCTACGTCCGCAACGACGACAGCGTCCGTGCCCGCCACGGCGAGCCACCCGTGGTGGTCAACTACTTCTATCACGAGGAAATCATCCCCTCGGCCCGCAAAGAGCAGCTGCGCCAGACAAGGACCTGCTGCTGACAGCCCTCTCGCCTACCGCCACAGGCACCGCAGCCAGTCGAAGGCCATGGTGCGCCAACGGAGGTCGCTACGCCCCTCGAGGCGGTAGGCGGAGCGCTCGAAGGGGATATTGCGGTAGGCTCGGTCGTGATTGCGGTAGCGCAACAGGCCTACGAGCCAGAAGAGCAGATACAGCACATAGAACGGCACCACCAACAGGCAGAGCTGCTGGTAGAGGTGCACGGTCTCATGTCGCAAGGCACGGGCCGTGAGGGCATCGCCATTGTGGAAAACGAAGGGGAACAGCGTGATGGCGCTGTAGCCGCGAGGCGGAAAACGGCGGGTATGGACAAGCAGTGGCTTCATGGGCGTAACTATTGGGATATTCGGTCGCCGCAGAAGTCCTTGCGCTTGCAGGAGCGGCAATGCAGACCCTGCCACACGGAGTCGAGGTGGTCGGCGGCGGCATCGACGAGAGCAGGCTCGTCGGTGAGGATACCGGCCTCGAAGTTGCGGTTGCCCTCCCCTTTCATGCCGATGCCGGCACCCGTGAGGTTGGCGGAGCCGATGTAGGCCACAGCGCAGTCGAAAACCATTATCTTGAAATGCACCCGCGGACAGAGTCTCCGCTCGAGACGCGTCCAGAGGCCGGGGTAGCGGTCGAAGTCCTCGCGGAAGTTGTCGCCGGGTTCCTTGGCATGCAGCAGGCGGATGTCGACGCCACGACGCAACAACCTGTCGAGAACGGCGAGGAAGGGTTCCACGGGTTCTGACCCTTTTCGCAGGCTGGCAGCCTGCGTACCAACATAGAGGTCCTTCAGGTCGGCGGTGCCTATCCAGAGGTCGTGCTTCACCCCCTCGCAGCGGGCGAGCACCTCGGTGTAGTGGTCGCGGTCGGCAATGTACTTCAGCATGGCATCAATTTTGACTGCAAAAATACAAAAAATATTCCAAAAAACAGCCCCCAAAGGTCATTATTGCACAAAGCATTATTTTCAACCCATTGCAGCCATATCTAGACCCTATCATCTCCTACTTTGGTAGGAGTTGGTAAGGAGTTGGTAAGGGGATGATAAGGGGATGGTAAGCAGGTCGGCGAAGTCATCTATCAGGTGGTCGGCACCGGCGGCACGGAGGTCGGCGGCGGACTGGTTGCCGTAGGTGACGCCCACGGTGCGACAGCCAGCGGCACGGCCCATCAGGATGTCGTAGCTGGCATCGCCCACCACAACGGCCTCCCCGGGGGCAACGCCGAGGGCGGCGAGGATTTTCTGCACCGGTTCGGGGTGAGGCTTGTGGCGCTCCACGTCGTTGGCGCTGACCACCATGCTGACGTAGTGCTCCAGGCGGAAGGTCTTCACGAAGCCCTCCAGCGTGGGACGTCCACGGCTGCTGCAGATGGCCAGATGCAGGCCGCGGTCGTGCAGGGCCTTGATGGTCTCCAGCACATGGGGGAAGAGACGGACGGTGCCGTCGGTGTTCAGCTCGTCGAACACGCGGCGGTAGACGTCGGCGCAGCGCTCGGCAATACCCCTCCGCCCTTCGGGCACCTCCCCTTGACAAGGGGAGGAGTTGGAAAAGTCACAAGATGCTTCCCCTTCACAAGTGGAGGAGTTAGGAAAGCCACAAAACGCTTTCCCTTCACAAGGGGAGGAGCTGGGAGAACCACAAGACGCTTCCCCTTCACAAGGGAAGGTACTGGGGCGCCTACACGGCTCTCCCCCTTCACAAGGGGGAGTCCCCCGCAGGGGGGAGGGGGTGAGAAGACGCTCGAAGCATTCCGCCAACGGCAGGCCGATGATACTCTTGCACTCTTCGTCAGTACGCATAGGCAGCCCCAACTCGCGCAACGTCGCCTGGATGGAGGCGATGATGATGGGCTGCGTGTCGGCCAGGGTACCGTCGAAGTCCAATATGACTAATTGCGTCATTGTGAGATTGCGTTAATGCGTTAGTGACTTATACACAATTACACATTAACGCACTTAAGCATTCGCCTGCATATACTGTTCCAGCAGGCGCTGGACGTACTTGCCGAAGACGTCGAACTCGATGTTGACCACCGTGCCAGGCTTGAAATTGTGGAAGTTGGTCACCTGGTAGGTGTAGGGGATGATGGCCACGGAGAACATGCCGGGCTCGCTGTCCACCACCGTCAGGCTGACGCCGTTGATGCTGATGCTGCCCTTGGGGACGGTGATGCTGGGGGCGTTCTTCTGGTCGTAGCTGAAATAGAAACGCCAGGAGCCGTTGTCGTCAACGACCTTGGTGCAGGTGGCGGTCTGGTCCACATGGCCCTGGACGATGTGGCCGTCGAAGCGACCGTCCATGCGCATGGAGCGTTCCACGTTGACCTCCGTGCCCACCTTCCAGGTGGAGAGGTTGGTCTTGAGCATGGTCTCGTCCATGGCGGTGACCACATACTGTTTCTTCTCCTTGTCGACCTTCACCACGGTGAGGCAGCAGCCGTCGTGGGCCATGCTCTGGTCGATGGCCAGCTCGTCGCCGAAGGGCACCTCGAGGGTGAAATGGTAGTTGGTATTCTCTTTCTCAATCTTGACCACACGGGCCGTTGTTTCTATGATTCCTGTGAACATAATATTCTATATTTTATTTATCATAACGCACAACATCCTCAAATATTGCCCAACATCGATATTTTACAACTTCTTGGTCACCAGCAGCACCACCGCCGAAGCGGCGAGGCCGTAGTACATGGGGTCGGCTGGAAGGTTGAGGAGTCCGGCGGCAAGCATCATGACGGTGCCTGCAATCATGGAAGCTATCACGCCCTTTGCTGAGAAGCGACCCGGAAGCCACAATGCAACGCTCAACGGCAACAGCAAGGCGGCGGCGCGGAGCCCCAGGGAGAGGAATCCGAGGTCGTTGATGAACGATCCACGCATGAAGTGTGCAGCCACCACCCCCAGTGCCAGCAAGGCAACGATGGCCAGACGCAGGCCACGTAGCGAATCGCGCCGCACCACATCGCGCATCACGATGGTAGAGGCTCCGAGTACCAAACCACTACCGCAGCCAAGGATATTGATTAACAAGGTGCCAAGGGCGATGCCACCGAGCCATGGGGGCAGATGGCCAATGATAAACGAAGGGAAGGCCTGCAGCGAGTTTTCGATAACGCCGATGCCGTCGGGCAGACGCTCGCCTGCCGCCTGCAGGGCCGAAGCCTCGGCGGCGGTGACATAATGGCCGCGCATATACATGCCCACCAGCGTGCAGGCAGCACCAATGAGGGGTATGAGGGCAGCACAGTAGACGGCGCCGCGTTGGGCTTTGCGCGTAGTGGCGGCCGACCACACGGCCTGGGCGTAGGTCTGTGTGCATACCACGCCGAGGGTCAGCGACAGGCATCCACCGATATCCTTCAGCGGTCCACGGGCGATAAAGCTGCCGTAGCGGCGGTGGATATCCTCGGCTCCGGCAATGTCATTCATCTGTGCCAACAGCGGCGAGGCATACACCTCCTCCACACTCTCCCGTATGCCCGACAGACCGTGTCCCAACCGCCAGACAGCGATGCCGGCAGCCAAAGAGCAAACATACAATAGCACCAGCTTTACAATGCCGCTGGCGCCAGCGCTTTTGATACCTCCAAAAAGCACAATGGCAGCGATGAGGATGGCCCCTATGACCAGCGTAGCCGTCAGCGGCAGGCCGAAGAGGCTGCCCAGCATGGCCGACGAGGAAAGCAGCTGCGAAGTGATGCTGATGAAGATGCCGACAAGGAAGAGGATGCTGCCCACGGCCTCGGCTCGCGGACCATATTGCTTGCGCACCACCTCCATCAGTGTGGTGCATCCACTGCGGCGCAGGGGGCCTGCATAGACCAGTCCGAGCAGCAATGCCCCCAGGGCGGCGCCGATGGTGAACCACCAGGCCGAGAGGCCAAAGGAAAAGGCTAACTGGGCAGTGCCGATGGTGCTCTGGCCTCCGACAAGGGTGCCCAGGATGGCACCACAGACCATCCACGAGCCCGCTTTGCCACCAGTGGCGAAACTGTGGGCATCCTTCACCTTGCGGCCCGAAAGGATGCTCACCGCCAGCAGCAGACCGACGGTGAGGAGGATACCGATGATATGTACCGTGGTAAGCATCATTTAATGTATGGTGCTATGTCCCCAATAGAGGGACGGTCGGTAGGCAGTTTGACGAGGTTCCACGGACCGTCGGGGTCGTCGTGGCGGTAGGGGTAGAGGACATACCACACCTCGGCGCCATAGGTCGACGAGCGGTCGAAAGTGCGGACCACATAGGCGGGCGCCAACGCAGTGTCCGTGACGGTATCGAGCACTATCCGGCCGTCGTCGTTGCGGACGTAGTCGGTGTTGGCGGTGCCGACCAGTTCCTGCAGGTCGCCACCATAATAGAGTTCAAGTTGCGAGAGGTTGCCGTCGGAGAGAAGGCTTATTTCGGCATTGGCGCCAAGCTTGTATCTTGCCATTTCATGCATTTGGCCATGACCTCCGGAGTGTTGTCTGCCGCCGCAGGCCGACACCAACACAAGGAGCATGAGTCCTAAAAAGGTCTTACGTGTCATTCTGTCTTTGTTTTTTCTATTCAAACGAGTGCTTTGTCATTTTATTGTGTACACCACAGGAGAAAAAAAAGAGAGCCCCGGAAGCCATGGCTTTCGGGGGCTCTCTGTCGTTTCGGGTGCACCGTGCGCGCTTAGCGAGTGAACTCGATGATGTTGCCGTGTGCAGTGACGGTCATCTCGGTGTAGATACCGAGGATGGTCTTCACAGAGGTGGTGTAGGTGATGTTGGCAATCGCCTGGCCATCTTTGAGATTGGCCTTCTGGAACATGTCGTTCACGGCATTGTCCTTGAGCGACTTCTCACTGCATCCACCGAAGCCGAGGACATAGGTGCTCTCCGATGTGCCTTCGACCTTGTCGAGGATGCGGTAGTTGTTCTGCGACAGCACCACGTCGGTCTGTACGGTGTTGTTCAGATAGCTGACGCCTGTGCACGATGCCAGCCCCAATGTAGCCACGCAGGCCACGATCAACATTAGTTTTTTCATGGTTATTTTAATTTTTAATAGTTTGTCTTCCTTATTTGGCGTCGCGGCCGGCGCGGATGGCCTTGATGTTGGTCTCCACCACGGCGTCGCCCTTGCGGCCGAAGATGGCCTTGATGGCTTTCTCCAGCTCGTCGAAGGCAATCTCCAGGTAGGGGGCTGCAGCGCCGAGGAGCACCATGTTGCCGCGGGCGTTGAGCTCCTTGGCAATGGCGTTGGCGTTGAAGCAGACCAGCTTGGGCAGCTTCTTCAGCTCGGCATAGACCTTCTCGATGTCGGGGTAGTTGCTGATGTTGACGAAGGGGTCGCTGTTGGTGATGACCACGCCGTCGGGGGCCAGGAAGGTGAGGTAGCGCAGGGCCTCCATGGGCTCTGAGCTGAGGATGATGTCGGCCTTGCCTTCGGGGATGACGTCGGCGAAGATGGGCTCACTGCTGACGCGGAGGTGGCTGAACACCGAGCCGCCGCGCTGGCTCATGCCGTGGATTTCGCTCTGCTTGACGTTGAGGCCCAGGTTGAGGGCGGCGTCGCTGATGATCTTGGCCACGGAGACGATGCCGTCGCCGCCTACGCCGCAAAGTATGATGTCTTTCTTCATTGTTTCTTTTCCTTTCTATCTATAGGGACTATAGTTACTATAGGAACTATAGCGGTTTATTTGTTTGCTGCAGCAATACGTTTCTTGTTCTCGACGATGCAGACGCGCTGCGGGATGATGACGCTCACGCCCTCGTAGGCAATCTCCTCTTCGAGGATTTTCATGAACTCGTCGTGGTTCTTGGGCAGCGGCACGATGTGGCGGATGTGCTTCTCGTCGACGCCGAGACCCTTGCAGATGTTGAAGAGCTTCATGTTGGCGCTCGAGGGCTGGCCGCCGGTCATGGCGGTGATGTCGTTGTCGAGGATCATGATGACGACGTTGGCCTTCTCGTTGACGCAGTCGAGCAGACCGGTCATGCCGCTGTGGCCGAACGTGCCGTCGCCGATGACGCCGATGGCGGGGAAGATGCCCATCTCGGCGGCTCCCTTGGCCATGGTGATCGAGGCACCCATGCAGACGGTGGTGTCGATGGCACCCATGTTGAAGCCGAGGGTGTAGCATCCGATGTCGCCGAAGACGCGTCCGTTGGG
>DGTB01000080.1:0-15929 GCA_002394185.1 Bacteroidales bacterium UBA4347
ACTGGTTGCAGGGGAAGTCCAGAATCTCCAGGCCACGGCCGTTGTAGGCGGTGTAGAGCTTCTGCAGCTCCTCGTACTGGGGCGTGAAGCCGCACTCCGTGGCGGTGTTCACCACCAGCACCACCTTGCCTTCGAGGGTGGCAAGGTCGACGGTGTCGCCGTTGCCGTCGACGGCGTCGAAGAAGTAGAGGTTGTCGGTCGACACGGTCCCTGTGGTGTCGGGGCACTCGGTCTTCTGTTGTTTGCATGCGCCCATCAGGGTGGCAACGGTCATGGCAATGGCCATGAATTTGATGCGTTTCATCGTGTGTTTTCTTGTTTGTTGTTGAATGATTTTTCGTGCTGCAAAAGTACAACTATTTTCCGACATGGCAACGAATTAGAAAAAAAATTTTGCCATGTCGGCAAAAAGGTGTACTTTTGCACTTTCAAACACCAATCGGAGAGATGGCAGAGCGGTCGATTGCGGCGGTCTTGAAAACCGTTGACCTGCGAGGGTCCGGGGGTTCGAATCCCTCTCTCTCCGCTCAATAACAGTAGGATATGAACAAGACTGTGAATGTTGTGGCCGGCGCTATTGTGAGCGCCGGTCGTCTTTTTGCCACGCAGCGCGGCTATGGCGACTGGGCCGGATGGTGGGAGTTTCCCGGCGGCAAGATTGAGCCCGGCGAGACCCCCGATGAGGCCCTGCGGCGCGAACTGCGCGAGGAACTCGCGCTCGAGGTGAGGGTGGGGGAGGAGGTGGCCCGCGTGGAATACGACTACCCCAAGTTCCACCTCTCCATGCGCCTCTACCTCTGCATCCCCGAGGGCGAGCCCACGCTCAGGGAACACTCCGCCGCCCGCTGGCTGTCGAAGGACGAACTGGAGGCCGTCCGCTGGCTCCCCGCCGACATCGAAGCGGTCGACACGCTGAAAAAGTTTCTCTGAGATATAATAATTAGCGCAGATTTACGTTACCTAATAGTTTTAATATATCAATCAAGATGCTGCAACTGCAATATATCAAGGATCATACCGAGGAAATCATTTCCCGACTGAAGATTAAGAACGTACTGAATGTCGAAGAGCGCATAGCCGAAATCCTGGAGCTCGACACCCAGCGCCGCGCCCTGCAGGTGAAGGCTGACGCCGTCAAGGCCGATCAGAACCGTATCGCCAAGGAAATCGGCATGCTGATGAAACAAGGAAAGAAGGACGAGGCCGAGGCCGCCAAGGCCCGCACCGCCGAGCTCAAGGGCGAGGAGAAAGCCCTCAGCGAGGAGCTGGCCTCGACCGAGAAGACCCTCAACGAGAAGCTCATCTCCCTGCCCAACGCTCCGCACCCCACAGTGCCCTGCGGCAAGAGCGAGGCCGACAACGTGGTGGTGGCCGAGTATGGCCACAAACCCGACCTGCCCGCCGATGCCCTGCCCCACTGGGACCTCTGCGCCAAATACGACATCATCGACTTCGAGCTGGGCAACAAGGTGACAGGCGCCGGCTTCCCCTTCTACAAGGGCAAGGGCGCCCGCCTGCAGCGTGCCCTCATCAACTTCTTCCTCAACGAGGCCGCCGACGCCGGCTTTGTCGAGGTACAGCCCCCGCTGATGGTCAACGAGGCCAGCGGCCTCGGCACCGGCCAGTTGCCCGACAAGGAGGGCCAGATGTATGCCATCCCCCTCGACGGCTTCTACATGATTCCCACGGCCGAAGTGCCCATCACCAACATTTTCCGTGGCGAGGTGGTCGACGCCAAGCAGTTCCCCATCAAGCGTGTGGGCTACAGCGAGTGCTTCCGTCGTGAGGCCGGCAGCTACGGCAAGGACGTCCGCGGTCTGAACCGTCTGCACGAATTCTCGAAGGTAGAGATAGTGGTCATCGAACACCCCGACCGATCCTACGACATGCTGGAGGAAATGAAACGCCACGTCGGCGGCCTGCTCGACAAACTGGGCTTGCCTTACCATATTCTCAAGCTCTGCGGCGGCGACATCAGCTTCACCTCCGCCATGACCTTCGACTTCGAGGTGTGGAGTGCCGCGCAGAAACGCTGGCTCGAGGTCAGCTCGGTGTCCAACTTCGAAACCTTCCAGGCCAACCGCATGAAACTGCGCTTCAAGGACGAGAACGGCAAGATGCAGCTCTGTCACACCCTCAACGGCTCGGCCCTGGCCCTGCCGCGCATCGTCGCCGCTCTGTTGGAAAACAACCAGACGCCCGACGGCATCATTATGCCCGAATGCTTGCGTCCTTACCTCGGATTCGATAAAATTAGTTAGGATTGCAACAGCAGAATCCTCTCCCCAAAAGGCCGCCAACCCCTCGTTGGCGGCCTTTTTTCGTATCCAGGCATCAATGGATGCGGTAACAGGCTGTGGATTATAGCGATAAACCCCTTACTATCGCCTTACCAACTCCTTACCAACTCCCTACCAACTCCTACCACGGTGGGACATGGTAGGGGGGTGGTGGGGGGGGGAAATGGGGGGAGGAAAGTGGATGGTTCGGGGAAGTTGTTTTTCGGTTGCTGTGAGGGTGCATTCGATAAACAAATATTTTTTAGGCGCTTTTTAGTCCGTTGTTCTGGCGGTAGGAATTCGGTTGTCTGGACGGTCCAAAACAAAAAAAGCCCCGAAGGGGCGACACGGGTCCGGCAATCGGTGTGTCGCCCCTTCGGGGCTTGATGTTTTGTTGTTGTTCCTCTTTTTAGAAGTGGAAACCGAGGCGGAGCATGACGCTGCCCACGGAGCGGCGCTCGCGGGGGAGCGTGGTGGCGCTCAAGGCGTGCTCGTCAAGGGTGCTCTCGGTGTAGTCGATGTTGTGGGTGCCAAGGCCGTAGTAGTAGAGGCCGGCGCTGACGTGCTGGCCGAAGTAGGCGCCGGCGCCGATCATCCAGGCGAAGGCGAAGTTGGCCTTGTAGGAATACTCTTCGTTGAGGTTGGTGGTTTTGTTGGTGCCACCTTCGGAGGTGATCCAGAGGAAGTCCGTGCCTATGCCGAACTCGCCGTAGGCTGCGATATCATCCCAGGGAAGTTCATCGTAGATGTAGCTCACACCGGCCATCAGGGGAATGTTGAAGTAGGTGGGGGTGGTGTAGTAGGCGTCGCTGTATTTGTCGCTCCAACCGCCGCCGATGGTGTTCCAGAGGAAGTCGATGTTGGCAAAGGGGGCCACCTGGCCGACTCCGACGTCGAAGCGGTAGCTGGCACGGTAGCCGAGGCCGAAGCCCACGGAGGCGTCCTTGCCGATTTCGGTGTAGGTCAGGGGCACGCCGTTGTTGGCCGAGGCGGAGGAGGCGAAGTCGCCGGTGGGGATGTTACCGTTGAGGTAGACGGACTGGCGGAATTGGGCTTGCGTCGCGGTGCCGACACCCATTATCATGGCGGTCAGGCACAAAGCTTTTACAAATCTTTTCATAATGTTTAGTTATTTTGTTATTTTTTATTTTTCGGTTTTCTTTTTCCGGCCTCTCTTTTTGGGTTCGGGTTTTACCATCTCCTCCTCGGGGATGGTGGCGTCGAGGGGCGGGTTCTCGGCATCGAAGTATTCTTCTTCAATGCCACGGATATCTTCGTCGGAGGGTTCGAAGTCGTCGTCGTCAGGCTCGTCGTCGTCTCCAATTTTTTCGTAGCTGTCGAGTTCTTCAACGTCTTCGTCGCCAAAGGCGGCGCGGATTTCCTCTTTATTGATGCCGAGGGATAGTTTCTTCTTTCGTTTTTCGTCTTCTTCGAGGTTGGTCTCGAAGTCGCCATGCCTGAGCACACGCTCTTTGTGAGTCGGGTCGATTTCCTCTTTTTCAAGAGCTTCGCTCAGGGGAGCGAATTCGTCTTCCTTGCCGCTGTCGTCGTCGTCGTCGAAGAGGGCTTTGTCCAAATCTTCGCCAAGGGGATCGATTCTCACTTCGAACTTTACCATGTAGCATGTGTCGTCAGTCTCGAATGGGACAACAAAAATAGTCTCCCCATTGGGCTTGACAAAGCGTTGCAAGTAGTTGTTATAGCCGTCAGGATATGTTTCTTTGAACATTTCCTTCAAGTCTTCGGATAGGTTTTTGTAACTGACTATCAGGTTTTTTTTGCGTTTTTTGGTAGTTGCCATAGTTGTTCGATTTTGATGCAATAATAGTAAGTTATTTTGATATGGCCAAATTTTTTTTATGCTACTACTATTGATTCGTCATCTTCGACTCTCAAATTGCTCATGATGAACTCTCGACGCTCGAGGGTGTTTTCTCCCATGTAGAAGGAAAGGACGCCTTTGGTGTCGAACTCCTTGTGCAGTATGACGGGGTCGAGTCGCATGTCTTTGCCGATAAAGTTTTTGAACTCGTCCGGGCTGATTTCGCCGAGACCTTTGAATCGTGTTATTTCGGCTTTGGGGGTGTCATGGATGGCTGCGATGCGCTCCTCGTCGGTGTAGCAATAGGTGGTCTTTTGTTTGTTGCGTACGCGGAAAAGAGGTGTTTGCAGGATGTATACGTGGCCGGTTTGGATAAGTTCGGGATAGAAGCGGAGGAAGAAAGTGAGCAGCAGCAGTCGGATGTGCATGCCGTCGACATCGGCATCGGTGGCTATGACTACGTTGTTATAGCGGAGGTTCTCAATGCCGTCGTCAATGTCGAGGGCGTTGTGCAGGAGATTGAGCTCCTCGTTTTTGTAGACGTCAACCTTGCTGATGCTGTATGTGTTCTTGGGTTTGCCGCGGAGAGAGAAAACCGCCTGGGTGTCGACGTCGCGGCTCTTGGTGATGGAGCCTGAAGCGGAGTCTCCCTCGGTGATGAAGATGGTGCTCTCCAGGCGTCGTGCGTGATTGGTGTTGTAGTGCACGTGGCAGTCGCGCAGCTTGCGGTTGTTGAGGCTGGCTTTCTTACCGGCTTCACGGGCCACCTTCTTGATGCCGGCAATCTCTTTGCGCTCTTTCTCGTTAGCGTTGATTTTGGCCAACAGGGCGTCGGCCGTCTCAGAGTGCATGTGGAGGTAGTCGTCAAGGTTGCGTTTGAGTATATCGAGTACGTAGGTCTTCAGCAGGGGGCTGTCGTTGGTGCCGTCCACCTTGTTGGGTTCGAGGTGTGTGCTGCCGAGCTTGGTCTTGGTTTGGGCTTCGAAGACTGGCTCTTGTATGCGCACGCACAGGGCGCACACCAGTCCCTGCCGGATGACCTCGGGCGGGTAGTCCTTCTTGATGAAGTCTTTCACCACGCGGGCGTAGGCTTCGCGGAAGGCGCTCTGGTGGGTGCCGCCCTCGGTGGTGTGCTGTCCGTTGACAAAACTGAAATAATAGTCGTTGCTTTGTCCGTTGACATGAGTGAATGCCGCCTCGAAATCACCTTCCTTTATGTGAATGATGGGGTAGAGGGCGTCGCTCTGAAGGTTGTTCTCCAGCAGGTCTAAAAGGCCGTTCTTGGAGTAGTAGCGCTTGTCGTTGTAATAGAGGGTGAGTCCATGGTTGAGGTAGGCGTAGTTCCAGATGCGGCGCTCGACATATTCGCTGATGAAGTGATAGTTGCCGAAGAGTTTGCTGTCAGGGACGAATTCTACCAGTGTGCCGGTCTCGGCGCCAGTGGTGTCGGCGATGATGCCGCTGTCGTTGGTCAGTTTGCCGTCGCTGAACTCAGCGATACGGGTCTTCCCTTCGCGGATGGACTGCACTTTGAAGTAGCTGCTCAAAGCGTTGACTGCCTTGGTGCCTACACCGTTCAGTCCTACCGACTTCTGGAACACCTTGCTGTCGTATTTGGCGCCGGTGTTCAATTTGCTTACTGCCTCCACCAGCTTGCCCAGCGGTATACCGCGGCCGTAGTCGCGGATACTTACGTGGCGCTCGGCAAAATTTATTTTCACTTCAATCTTCTTTCCGTATCCCGAAGTGAATTCGTCGATGGCGTTGTCAATCACCTCTTTGATGAGCACATAGATGCCGTCGTCGTGAGATGAGCCATCGCCAAGTTTGCCGATATACATGCCTGGACGCAAGCGGATGTGCTCCATGTCTTCCAGGTGCACAATGCTATCGTCATTGTAGTCTATAGGGGTGGTGGTATTCAGTATGTCTGTCTGTTCCATAGTATTCTCATTCCATTTTCATTTCAGATCCGATGGCATAGCCTGTGCGCTCGCCTTCTGCGGTGGGTTCGCCGGTAGTGATGCTGATCTGGGCCTCGTTGACGCCTTGTTCTTGCATATAGCGTTGTATGATGTTGTTCCACATGGTGTAGCGGAACGACACGGAGTCGTTGTCGGTGGCAGGCATGCGCTGCTCAAGGGTGATGAGCACCAGAGAGTCGCTTTTGGCAATGGTGGCCAGGTCGGAGAGAAGGTGGTACTGCTCGGAGGTGAAGCCACGCTGGTCGGGGTCGATGGCAATGAAGTCGAGGTTGCTGTTGCTCATGCCAAGGGCGTTGCCGAGGGCGCGTACGGGCGAGGTGGCCACCTTCACCAGCAGGTTGCCCAGGGTCTTCCATACGAGTTTCATGTAGTTGAATTCGGGGCTGTCCACGTTGCCCTTGATGGGCAGGTCGATGAGTATTTTGTCGTCTTTGTCGCGCAGGATATAGAGGGCGGTCTTGAGGGGCACCTTCATTTCGGGGTCCACATCCTTGCGGCGGCTACCGACGCGGGCCTTGTAGATGTCGATTTTGTTCTGGTTGTCAAGCTGGCTGTTGTTGATGGTCAGACGGGTGGTGAGGCCAAAGATGCCGTCCTCGATGGGCTGGCCGGTGTAGGCCACGGCCCAGGGGCTGAGCTGCCGCATGTCGAGGCCTTTGATGGAGAGGAACAGGTCCTGATGCTGTTTCCAGTCGTTGAGGTCGCCATTCCATTTCACCATCAGATGGCCACCGCCGGGCAGTGTGGCACGCAGTTTGGCATTGTTGCCACCGGCCAGGGTGAGGTCGTTGGCCTCGATGTTGAGGTTGGTGACGGGGAAGAGGAAGGGGTCGGGGAGGGTGTGGTCAGAATAGGACAGGTTGCAGTCCTTGACGGCCAACTGTCCCACGTGGAGCTTGAGGGGGGTGGAGGAGGTCGTCGAGGAGTCTTGTTTTTCTGGGGTTTCCGGGTTATTCATTGATTCCGGTTCTCCCGGCAGGAGGATGTTGTCCAGGGTGCTGTGGTCGGCCCACTGTTCGTAGTGAGCATCCAGGCCGGTGAGGGTGATGCTGGCGATGTCGTAGCTGTTGGCGTCGAGGTTGATGTTGTTCACCTTGACGTCCAGTCGGGCCAAGTGGGCCACGGGCGACGGAGCGTCTTTTTGCTGCAGGCTGACGTTGTTCAGTGTCACCGTGCCGCCGATGCGGCTCTTCAGTATTTCGCTGATGGTGCCTTCGGCCTTGAGGTTGGCATGCAGGCTGCCGCCGAGGTGGCTGGGTTGCAGCACACCCTCGGTCAAGGGTTCGATGTTCTTCAATGCAAAGTCTTCCAGTGTGGCTGTCAGGTTGTATTTCCCGCCCTGAGCGTCGTAGCCTCCATCGATGGAGAGGCGTCCGCCCTCGTCGAATCCTATGCGGAGTCCGCCCTCACTCTGCTCTTCGCCGCCGAGTACGAATCCCGGTACACGTAGACCGATGTGAGGCAGGTGCCATTGTTTACCCGACTTCGCGTCGCGGTAGTTCACCTCGGCATGACTCAAGCGTATGTTGTAGAATTTCAGTACCCAGTCGCTCGGTGTGGTATCGGTGTCGTCCTCTGTCGAGTCGCTGGCAAAGTGGTCTATGATGCTCTGGAAATTGAAGGTCTCTCCGTTCTGCACCAGGTTGGCTTTCAGGCCAGACAGGGTGATGTGTTTCAGATTTACCGTGTGGCCGAGAAGTTTAAGGAGGCTGGCCTTGACGTCCAAGGTGTCAAAACTGGCGAAAACGTCGCTGCCGTTATCTTCATAGAGGCTGAGTCCGTGCACGGCCACATGGCCTGTGTACACATTCAGCTTCAGCCCCTCGATATTCACTTTGCGCCCCACCAACTCCTCGCCGTGGTTGTTGATGTAGCTCTTGGCTATCGGTGCAGCAACGAGTGTGGCTATGAAGATGATTCCCAGCAGAATCCCTATTATCCACAATGCTATTTTCAGTCCCCGTTTCATATATATTGTATATATATTATATAGTGTGATAACGCACCCTTCGGCACTTTATTGTGCTGTTCCGAAAAATAAAATTGCACCGCTTCCGCAAGCCCTTACTGCTCGTAGAAGTGCATCTCTGTAAGGTACTGGTAAACAGGTTCTGTAAGTAGGTATCGCACGTCTTTTTTCTCGGCGATTTGGCGACGGATATAGCTTGACGAGATGTCCATCATAGGCACCTCGGCCATTTCTACATGCGGGTGCGATGCCAGTTTGCAGTGCTCGCTTCCCGGGCGGGGATAGACGTGCAGGCGGTAGTGCTCAAGGATGTATTCGTAGTTGCGCCAGCGTTCGAAGGTGGCCAGATTGTCGCTGCCCATGATAAGACTGAATTCGCGGTCGGGGTATTTCTCGCCCAGAGCCGCCAGGGTCACCACAGTATAGCTCGGTATAGGAAGGTGCATCTCGATGTCGCACACTCGCAGGTGGTAGTTGTCGTCCACCGCCCGGCGCACCATCTGCAGCCTGTGGTGGTCGGCCAGCAGGGTTGAGCGCTCCTTCAGTGGGTTCTGCGGACTCACCACGAACCATACTTCGTCGATTCCATCCTGTTGTGCCATTGTGTTGGCAATCACCAGATGCCCCACATGGATGGGGTTGAAGGACCCGAAGAAAAGCGCCGTGCGTTTCATCAATAGTATTTATAGGCAGTCTCTATCTTCACATGGCGAAGCTTGGTGCCTTTGAAAGTGTAGATCTCGGCCACCTCGCCGGCGCCCGAAATCACTTTCAGCACGGAAACGTCCGAGGTGTACGATTTGGGGTATTTCTTGAAGAACACGCGGAACACTTCGTCTTTCGACATTCCCACATGCACGCCGTTGGCCAGCACGATTTCGGGGTCGTTGATGCGGCCGCCGAGCAATTCAACCTTGTTCGTCCAGATGGAATAGAACATGTCCAGATAGCTGTCGTCCAGTCGTTTCATGCGGTTCACGCTCACCTCCATCGAGTCGAAGTATTCGCGGTAGCCGCTTTCGCGGTACCAGTGCAGCTGGTTGTCGGTGATGTATTGTTCCATCGACTCCCACTCCCCGAAGGGGTAGATTACATAGTTCGAAAGCGAGTAGACCGTCATCGTGTCGGTGTACACCTTGATGTCTTTAATCATGTACTCCTCGCGTCCGAAGTTCATCATTCGCATGGCTTTGGCGCGCGATGCCACTTGCTGTGAGAAAGCCATCGTGCTGCACAGCACCAGGGCTGCTATGGTCAGTATTCTTTTCATCTTTTTATACTAAAAAATATACTTCATAACGCTAAAACTCTTCCTTTATTGCATGTGGGAATAAAAAAATATGCCATCGACCTTCCAACGTCCACCATGGCTTCTGTGTGGCAGATGATTAGATATAGAATAAGGGGTGCGGAACTTGTTCCGCACCCCTTATGGAATGTTTTTGCCGTTTTTTGGTAAGCGTAGTTACTTCACAATGGTCAGACGCTCGGAGGCGACACCCTTGTCGGTGGTGACACTGATGAAGTAGACACCCTGGGCGAGGTCTCTGACGTTGAGTTCGAGCATGTCGACATTGACGTTCTCCTCGCTGAGGATGGTGCGGCCCATGGCGTCGACCATCTTATAGCTGCGGATGGTGCTCTCGGCGCTGATGTAGGCCATCTCGGTGGCGGGGTTGGGATAGGTCTTGATTGCGATGCTGGCCTCCACGGCGGTGATGCCGACGGTGGGGTCGTTGCCGGTCATCAGGAAGTCACTCTGGGTGGCGTTGGCCACGGTGCGGTGCAGCATGTCGGTGCCGTAGTCGTTGACAAAAGCCACAAGGCGGCATTTGTTGGCGCGGAAGGTGTTGGGGAGGGTGTAGGTGAAGGTCTTGCTGTAGGTGCTGCCTGCGGTGGTGGTGGTGAAGGCATCGGCATCGCCCCAGATGTTACTGAGGGTGGCGCGGATCACATGGTTGTTGACATAGTTGTTGATGTACGACTGGGTAGCGGCATTGGCCTGGCGGCCCAGGATGCTGTCCTCGGTGATGAAGAGCGACAGGCGGGGTTCGGCACCGGCAAAGTCTCTGATGAATTGGCCATTGACGGTGACGCTCAGCTGGCGGGTCTGCGGGTTGTAGTTGAGGTCGCTGAGGTTAATGGTTAAGTAGGCGGGCATCGCCGTGGCGTTCATGAACTGGTTGGAGATAGTGTTGACATCGCTCACGCTGCCAACCACACCACCTGCGCCGGGACCGTCGGCGGTCTCAGCGTTGCGGTCGAGGGTCATGGCGGGGGCGAAGGTTCCTTCCGTGCCGTAGAGGGCGGTGAGCTGCTCCGAGGCATTGATGGTCATGGCGTCTGTGCCGTAGCCTGCGTGGTGAGACACCCAGCAGATGCGGTTCTCATAGCCCTGATAGGCCTGCTGCAGGCGCTCGTGGCCGCCGGGGCAGTACTGGCACTGGCCGGTGGTGAAGTGTTCCAGCAGGGAGGTGCGCTGGGTGGCCGTCGAGGGATCGTAGACGTTGATGCTCGTGCTGGCATTGTTGTCACTGGCATCATCATCGGCCTGGCCGTTGGGCAGGCTCACCGTGACGTTGAGGGTGGCGGTGCCGATGGCGTTCACGCTGGTGCTGAGAGTATGGGTATAGGTGGTGAAAGGGGCTACATTGACGCCCGTGACGTTGGCAGTCTGCTGGCTGCCGTTGCCGGCGGTGTAGTCAACCTGGAACGAGGTCAGGGGAGCCGTACCATTGTTGCGCACGGTTACGTTGAAGTTGAAGTTGCCACCCATCGGAGCATAGCCGGGGGCGTTGACGCCGGTGCAAGCAATGGAGTTGGCGGACATGACCTTGACGGCGATGTCGTCAACGATGGTGTAGTAGCCGTCGCCATGGTTGACGAAAGCGATGTAGATGTTCTGTCCGGCATAGGAGGAAAGGTCGACTATTGCGTCGTTCATGCCGGGGCCATAGGTGGTGCCGTCCATCACGAAGTCTGCTACCTCGGTGAAGTCGGTTTTTTCGGTGCCCGTGGTGGAAACCATCACGCGGACCTTCTCAGGATAACTGGCATTGTAGCCGAATACCTGGAAGTAGAGCGAGTATCCGCTCGCCGGCACATTGATTTGCGGCGTAACCATCCAGCGGTCGCAGTCGTTGCCCTGCGGCTCGGTCCACGATATGGAGGCGGCAGCGGTGTTGCCGTCGCTGCTCACCTGGGTGACCTGCCAACTCTTGTTGAAAGAGGAGTAGTTGTCGCTGTTGACGAGTTCATCAGCATAGACAATCCAGCCGGTGGGCATCCCCGAGGTGATGCCGGTGAAATCTTCCGACCAGGCGGTTTGGGCTTTCGCAGCCATGCCGAGGGTCAGTGCTGCTGCCAGAAAAAGTAAGGATTTTTTCATAATGTTGTGGTATTAATTAATAATTGTTTTTCAAGGTGCAAAAATACATATATTTTTTAATATGGCGATGTTTTTTTTCTAAAAATCTTCATATTTTTTGTATTTTTGCATCATGAATTATGCCACTGTTATAGCCAACCGACTGGAACTCAATGTTCGCCAAGTCGAGAAAACCATCGAATTGCTCGAGTCCGGCGCCACTGTGCCCTTCATAGCACGCTATCGCAAAGAGGTTACGGGCTCCCTCAACGAGGTTCAGATCGCCGCCATACGCGACCTTCTGCTCCGCCTCAAAGAACTTGACAAGCGTCGCGAGGCCATCATACAGTCTATCGACGAACAGGGAAAACTCACCGACGATCTGCGGCAGAAACTTCTTGCCGTCGAGACCCTTACCGACCTTGAGGACCTCTATTTGCCCTATCGTCCCAAGCGTCGCACCCGCGCCACCATCGCCATCGAGAAAGGCCTTGAGCCTCTCGCCGACGCCATTATGCGTGGTCAGGACGTCAGCGGCCGCAGCGATGAGGACCTGCAGGGTGCTCGCGACATCGTTGCCGAGCGCATCAGCGAGGATGCCGCCGCACGCAACCGCGTGCGCAATGTCTTCCGTCGCCGCGCCATGCTCTCCTCCGCACTGGCACGCGGCGTGGATGCCGACGACGAACGTGTGGGCAAGTTCGAGTCTTGGATCGACTGGAAAGAGCCCATTGCCAAAGCTCCATCGCACCGCATTCTGGCCCTCTTCCGTGGCGAAGAGGCCGGTGTGCTCAAAGTGCATGTGCGTCCCGACAGCGACGACGATGCCCTCGACGCCCTCCGTCCCAGGCACAAGATATCGGAACAGTACGAGATGGCCATTGCCGACAGTTACAAGCGCCTCGTCATGCCCAGCATCGAGACCGAATTCCGCAACCAGTTGAAGGAGAAAGCCGACAAGGAGGCCATCCGCGTTTTCGCCGAGAACCTGCGCCAGCTGCTCCTCGCCGCCCCCATGGGGCAGAAGCGCACCCTGGCCATCGACCCCGGTTTCCGCACCGGTTGCAAGGTCGTCTGCCTCGACGCCCAGGGGCAGCTGCTCCACAACGAGACCATCTATCCTTTCACCTCCGTGCGCGAAGAACGTGCTGCTGTCAACAAGCTCGAGGCTCTGGTGGAGGCTTTTCATATCGAGGCCATAGCCATTGGCAACGGCACCGCCGGCCGCGAGACCGAGGAGGTGGTGCAGAAGTGCCATTTCAACCGCAAGGTCATAGCCGTCAGCGTCAGCGAAGCCGGCGCCAGCGTCTACAGCGCCAGCGAGGTGGCCCGCCGCGAGTTCCCCGACTACGACATCACCGTCCGCGGCGCCGTCAGCATCGGCCGCCGCCTCATGGACCCCCTCTCCGAGCTGGTCAAGATCGACCCCAAGAGCATCGGCGTGGGTCAGTATCAGCACGATGTGGATCAGAAGCTCCTCGCCGCCAGCCTTGGCGACACCGTCGTCAGCTGTGTCAACAGTGTCGGCGTGGAACTCAACACCGCCAGCCGCGAGCTGCTGAGCTATGTCAGCGGCATCGGCCCGGCCCTGGCCGACAAGATTGTGGCCCACCGCAATCAGAACGGCGCCTTCGCCGACCGACAGGCATTGCACCAGGTGAAGGGTCTTGGCGACAAGGCTTTCGAGCAGTGCGCCGGCTTCCTGCGTGTCCGCGAAAGCGCCAACCCCCTCGACCGCAGTGCCGTCCACCCCGAACGCTACGCCCTTGTGGAGCGCATGGCGGCCTCTGTCGGCACGGATGTGGCCACCCTGATGAGCGACAAGGAGTTGCGCTCGCGCATCGTTTTGGACGATTTTGTGTCCGACGATTGCGGATTGCCCACCCTTCAGGATATTATGAAGGAGCTGGAAAAGCCCGGCCTCGACCCGCGTGCACGGTTTGAGGTGTTCGAGTTCGACAAGAATGTCACCCGTATCGAGGATGTCAAAGAGGGAATGGTGCTGCCGGGCATCGTCACCAACATCACGGCCTTCGGCGCCTTTGTCGACATCGGGGTGCACCAGGACGGCCTGATACACATAAGCCAAATGGCCTCGCGCAGGGTCAATGACCCCTCGGAGGTGGTGCATCTGCATCAGCACTTGAAAGTGAAGGTACTCGACGTGGACCTTCGACGCCGTCGCATCAGCCTTACGCTGCGGGGCGTGGAATAGGTTCAGGCTTTCTTCAAAGTCTTCGGGTCGGTGGCGCTGTATTCCAGTATGTCGCCGGGCTGGCAGTTAAGCTCTTTGCAAATAGCATTCAGTGTGGAGAAACGGATGGCGCGTGCCTTGCCGGTTTTCAGAATGCTCATGTTCGCTATGGTGATGCCAACGCGCTCGCTGAGCTCGGTGAGCGACATCTTCCTTTTGGCCATCATCACGTCCAAATTTACGATAATCATAAAGTTTCTTCTTGGTCTTTAATATTGAATTGCAAAAGTACTACTTTTTCCGCCATTGGCAAAAAAAAACTTCTGCAACGGTATGAAGGGGTGTTGTCTTGCCCTGTTCAGTAGGGCAAGACAACAAATGGGATTCTTGCTTGAAGTCCCTCGCTCTGAGTGACAAAGAGCAGGTCCTGCTCCAGGTGGGAAAGCGTTTTCTGTGCTTTTTTGCCTGTCTTCCAGCGGTAGGCGAGGCGTCCCTTGGCCATGAGGTCCAGGTCGTTGTCTGTGGCCTCGCCGAAGAGTTCCTGCAGTTGGGTCCAGGTGTCTTTCTCGGCGGGATAGACTTTGACGGCGTATTTCTCGATGCCAGCTTTCTCGGCGGCAATGCTCAGGGCCAGGTCGATGCCGCCCAGGGTGTCCACCAGGCCGATGCGCTTGGCGTCGACGCCGGTCCACACACGCCCGCGGGCAATCTGGTGCACGGCGTCGTAGCTCATGCCGCGGCCTTCGGCCACACGTCCCACGAAGACCTTGTAGAAGTCTTCCACGTTGCGTTCCATCATGGCCATGGCGGTGGGACTCAGCGGACGGAAGATGTTCAGGCCGTTGGCGTTGCGGTTCGTGCCGACGGTGTCGACGTGCAGGCCCAGCTTCTGGTTGAGGAGTTTGCCCACATTGGGTATGGTGCCGAAGACACCGATGGAGCCCGTGATGGTGGTGGGTTGCGCCACGATGACGTTGGCCATGCAGCTCATCTCGTAGCCTGCCGAGGCGGCGAGGTCGCCCATGGAGACGATGACGGGTTTCTTCTCGCGGGCCTGTATGACGGCGTGGGTCATGCTCTCGCTTGCCGTGGCCTGGCCGCCGGGCGAATTGACTCGCAGCACGATGGCTTTCACGTTCTTGTCCTCCGAGGCCTGGCGCAGGGCTTTGACGATGTCGTCGCCGTAGACGCCCATGTCCATGCCGCGGGCGCTGCCGTCGACGACGTTGCCTTCAGCGTAAATGACGGCTATCTTGTCCTTGGCCTTCTGGTGGGCAGTGGTGAGGTTGAAGTTCTTGGCGTAGTCCTCCAGGGGAAGGAGCTGCTTGCCGTCGTGCTTGCCCTTGAGCTGTTGGCGCACATCCTCCTCGAAGCAGAGGGCGTCGACAAGGCTGTTCTGCCGGGCGTCTTCGGCCAGGTATCCGCTCAGGTTGTCGGCTATGGTGTTGAGTTTGGCCACGTCGATGCCGCGGCTGGCGGCAATGGCTGCGGTGGCGGTGTTCCAGATGCTGGAGATATAGGCGCGTATCTGTTCGCGGTTGGCGGCGGACATGTGGTTGAGGGTGTAGACCTCGCCGGCGCTCTTGTAGGAGCAGCTCTCGGGACGAATGAGTTGCATTTCGACGCCCAGTTTGTCCATCAGGTCTTTATAGTACATCACCTCGCCGCCCATGCCGCGGAAGTCGATCATGCCGCTGGGGTGCAGGCAGATGCGGTTGGCGGCGGTGGCCACATAATAGCCTCCCTGCGACCATGTGGCGGCGTAGGCCACCACGGGTTTCTTGTCCTTGAAGTCCTCGATGGCGGAACGCAACTCGGTGAGCGAGCCCCAGGAGAGTTCGCCGAGGCCGTTGTCGGTCAGGTAGAGGGCGTTGATGCGGTCGTCGTCGGCAGCATTGCGGATGGCATAGACGGCATCCACCAGGCCTACGGTCTTGCCGCCGCCCAGCGACATTGTCAGTCCGCTCTGCGTGCGGTCGCCGCTGATATGGCTGAGGTCCACTTTCAGCACCGAGCCGGTGCGGACAGGCACCATTTCTTTGCCGTCCATGCTGGCCACCGAGGCCACCATCAGCATCATCATTGCAAACATCAACAGCCCGCAGACCACCGACACTATCACCACACCCAGCGCCGACGCCAGCATGGTCATTCCAAAGGATAAGGGTTTCTTCATAGTTGTATATTTTTCGTCCATAACGCAATTGTCAACCATTTATTGTGCATTGCCCGGATATTTTTGTTGCGGCCCCTTCGGCCCCACCTGCCACCCACCCGATAGGCCCTGAATTCGGTAGTTCTTATATTGTTTAC
>DGTB01000080.1:15988-16634 GCA_002394185.1 Bacteroidales bacterium UBA4347
ATTGTTCGCATATTGTTCTTATATTGTAGATATAGGAACAATATAAGAACAATATGTAAACGATATAAGAACAATATAAGATATGCCGTATTTGGTACCTATTATGTACCTCTTGGGTGCGTGTTTGACGGGAAGGAAAAAAGCGAGTGCCGAATCGTTGGATTCGGCACTCGCTGAGGATGTTGCTGGTTTATGACGAGGTTTAGAGCTTGTCGTTGGAGCCGAGGACATTGACAATCTTGTGGATGTACATTTTCTTCATGCTCTCGCGGGCGGGTTTGAGGTACTGGCGAGGGTCGAAGTGGTCGGGGTGCTCGGCGAGGTGCTTGCGGATGGCGGCGGTCATGGCCAGGCGGGAGTCGCTGTCGATGTTGATTTTGCAGACGGCGCTCTTGGCGGCCTTGCGCAGCTGCTCCTCGGGGATGCCCACGGCGGCCTTGAGGGCGCCACCGTTGGCGTTGATGGTGTCCACCTCCTCCTGGGGCACGGAGCTGGAGCCGTGGAGGACGATGGGGAAGCCGGGGAGCTTCTTTTCAATGGCTTCGAGGACGTCGAAGGCCAGGGGAGGGGGCACGAGGCGGCCGGTCTTGGGGTCGACGGTGCACTGCTCGGGTTTGAACTTGTAGGCGCCGTGGCTGGTGCCGAT
>DGTB01000103.1 GCA_002394185.1 Bacteroidales bacterium UBA4347
ACATCGGCCGCTACGACAAGCAGATTCTCAAAGACCCCGAACCCTTCCCCCAGGTGGACTACCTCATCATGGAGAGCACCTACGGCGACCGCCTGCACGAGAGCATTCAGGACGCCGAGCAGGAGCTGCTGATGGCCGTGCTCGACACCTGCACCAAGAAGAAAGGCAAGCTCATCATCCCCAGCTTCGCCATCGGCCGTGCCCAGGAGATTATCTATGCCCTCGACCGCTTGGAGAACGCCAAGCTGCTGCCGGACATCGACGTCTTCGTCGACAGCCCGCTGAGCATCAGCGCCACCAACATCATGCGCCTGCACACCGAATGCTTCAACCAGAGCATTGCCGACTACTGCCAGAACGACCCCGACCCCTTCGGTTTCAACCGTTTGCACTACATACAAAGCGTCATGGAGAGCAAGCAGCTCAACATACGCCACAAACCCTGCGTCATCATCGCCGCCAGCGGCATGATGGAGGCCGGCCGTGTGAAACACCACCTGGCCAACCACATCGACAATCCCGCCACGACCATCCTCTGCGTCGGCTACTGCGAGCCGTCGACCCTCGGCGCCAAGATTATGCGTGGCGACGAGGAGGTCTCCATCTTCGGCCAGCGCCACAAGGTGCGTGCCGAACTGCGCCGCATCGAATCCCTCTCCGGCCACGGCGACTACGAGGAGATGATACGCTACATCTCCTGCCAGGACAAGAAGAAAATGAAGGGCCTCTTCATCGTGCACGGCGAGGAGGAGACACAGCAGCACTTCGCCCATACCCTCGGCGAGCGAGGCTGGAAACATGTCAGTGTGCCTGCATTCCGCGAGGAGGTGGAGCTGTAAGAGCTATGGACCGTAGAATGATTATAGCCAATACGATGGTCGCGGCGGCATTCGTGCTGACCGGTTGTTTCCGTGTGTCGGATGCTGCGGCTCAGGGTGTAGCGGTGGAGGCTCCTGCAGGACTGGAACTGCCGGCCTACGAGCCATCGGAGGACATCATTGTCCATCTGGGCTACACGGCATCGTACAACCACACCACACTCTGCTCCGACTGGGTGGCGTGGGAGCTGACGGCCGAGGAGGCCAACGGGCAGAACGACGGCCAGTACAGCTTCAGCCGCGACCCCGAAGTGGCATGGCCCAAGGCCAGCCGCGAGGACTACAGCCGCAGCGGCTACGACAAAGGCCACATGGCGCCGCGCGCCGACATGCGCTGGAGCTGCCAGGCCCTGGAGGAGAGCTACTACTTCACCAACATCTGCCCGCAGGACCACGAGATGAACTCGCAGGCCTGGCGCAAGATCGAGGAGCTGACACGCCGCCTGGCCAAGCGTTATGGCAGCGTTTGGGTGGTCTGCGGACCCATTTTCGACGACAGCGGCAGCAAGATTGGCTCTGTCGCCGTGCCCAGCGCCTTCTTCAAGGCCTTGGTGGTCAACACCGCCGATGGGTATAAGAGCATTGGCTTCCTGGTGGACAACAACCCGCAGAGCTTCTCGCCGCGCCACTATGCCGTCAGCGTGGACAGCGTGGAGGCCGCCATCGGGCGCAACCTCTTCCCCCTCGTCGACGAGGCGGCCGAGGCAGAATATGATTGGAACGTTTGGAACCATTAATAATAATATGTAATATGAAGAAGAGTACGATTTCGACGGTAATGGCCCTGATGGCCCTTACGATGTTGCCGGGCTGCAAGCAGCAAGGCTCCGAGACCGACAGCACACAGGCTTTGGCACCTGCTGCCGACACAGTGGAGCTGACGCTGGCCCCCATGGAGGCTCCGGCTTCCGAGCCCGAGGCCAATCCTGCCCCCAAGCCGGCTGCCGCCGTGGCCAAGGCTCCGGCCCCCAAGAAAGCCGCCGTCCCCAGGACCACCGGCAAGGCCGAGACCATCTACGTCGAGACCGAGGGCGCCCAGGGGCGCGTCTGGGGCCATGTCACCATGCGCGGCGACCGCGGCACCGGCACCATCCACGACTGGGACGAGAACACCCTCGCCGTCTCCGTCACCCGCCACGGCAACGAACTCTTCGCCGTCGACCAGAACTCCCGTCAGTATGTATTCAGACTGAAACAAAATAAAACACAACAATAATGAAAACGACACAAGAACTTCAGCAGATTGCGACGCAGGTGCGCCGCGACATTCTCCGTATGACCACCGCCGCCAAGAGCGGCCATCCCGGCGGCTCGATGGGCACGGCGGACTGGTTCGTGGCCATGAACTGGAACATCATGGACTTCGAGCCCAAGAACTTCACCATGAGTGGCGACGGCGAGGACATGCTCTTCGTCAGCCAGGGCCACATCACCCCCGTCATCTACAGCACCATGGCCCGCCGCGGCTACTTCCCCGTCAGCGAGCTCAACACCTTCCGCAAATTCGGCACCCGCCTGCAGGGCCACCCCTCCACGGCGCACAACCTGCCGGGCATCCGCATGGCCAGCGGCTCGCTGGGCCAGGGCCTCAGCGTCGGCGTCGGCGCCGCCCTCGGCAAGAAGATGACGGGCGACAAACACCTCGTCTTCACCATGCACGGCGACGGCGAGCTCGAGGAAGGCCAGATCTGGGAAGCCGCCATGTTCGCCGGCGCCAAGCACGTGGACAACCTCATTGCCACCGTCGACTACAACAACCAGCAGATCGACGCCACCGTCGAGGAGGTCATGTCCCTCGGCAACCTCCAGGCCAAGTTCGAGAGCTTCCTCTGGAAGGTCGTCGTCATCGACAACGGCAACGACATGCAGCAGGTGCTCGACGGCATGGCCCGCGCCAAGGCCCTCACCGGCCAGGGCAGCCCCGTGTGCGTCATCCTCAAGACCAAGATGGGCTACGGCGTCGACTTCATGCAGGACACCAACAAGTACCACGGCGCCGTCCTCAGCGCCGACGACCTGCCCAAGGCCCTCGCCCAGCTGCCCGAGACCCTCGGCGACTTCTGAACGACCTCTTCCTTTTAAACGACAACACAGACAACAGGGAAAACGCAACACGTGTTTTCCCTTTTTTCCCCTTTTTTTAACGACAACATAGACAACAAGGACAACATTGAAAAACGCAACATGCGTTTTTCTTTTTTTTGCTCTTCCGCCAGAGAAACGACCAATTCCAAGGAAACGCCATGTCGGCGTTTCCCCGTTGTCTTTGTTGTCTCTGTTGTCGTTCTCCTATTAAATAATAATCGCTTCCGGCGTGAGGGACACGCCGAATTTCTGTTTCACATCCTGTTGTATTTCGCGGGCCAGGGCGACGACCTCGGCGCCGGTGCAACCGCCGGCATTGTAGAGCACCAGGGCGTTGCGGGGCCACACCCCGGCGGCACCCATCGTGCGTCCTTTCCATCCGGCACGGTCTATCAGCC
>DGTB01000199.1 GCA_002394185.1 Bacteroidales bacterium UBA4347
AACATCTCGCCCGTTTCGCACACCAGGGCCAGGCGGTCCACATCGGGGTCCACCACGATGCCAAGGTCGCAGCGGTTCTCGCGCACGCAGTCGCTGATCTGTGTGAGATTCTGCGGTATGGGTTCTGGGTTGTGGGCGAAGTGGCCCGTGGGCTCGCAGTTGAGCTCCACCACCTGCTCCACGCCCAGGCGGCGCAGCAGGCGCGGGATGGCCAGACCGCCGGTGCTGTTGACAGCGTCCACGGCCACTTTGAAATTAGCCTTCTTGATAGCTTCCACGTCGACCAGCTTCAGTCCGAGCACGCGTTCGATGTGGCGGTCAATCCAGTCCTCCTCCACGGTCACCTGTCCCAGGTCGTCCACCTCGGCGTACTGCAGGTCGGGGCTCTCGGCCAGGCGGAGCACCTCTTTGCCCTCCTTGTCGCTGATGAATTCGCCCTTGGCGTTCAGCAGTTTTAGGGCGTTCCAATGCTTGGGGTTGTGGCTGGCGGTGATGATGATGCCGCCGTCGCAGTGGCCGTCGATGACGGTCATCTCGGTCGTCGGGGTGGTGCTGAGGCCGGTCTCCAGCACGTCGACGCCACACCCCTGTAGGGTGCCCACCACCAGGCGGTCCACCATGGGGCCGCTCAAGCGGGCGTCGCGACCCACGGCCAGGCGTAGGCGCTTGCCGGGGTTCTGCTGTTTCAGAAAGGTGGCGAATGCTGTGGTGAATTTAACTACATCGATGGGGCTCAGGCCCTCGCCGGGACGGCCGCCGATGGTGCCGCGGATACCGGATATGGATTTGATAAGGCTCATAGTATAATATATTTATGTATTCATTAATATGTATTTAATACTCCCCTTAACGCACCCCCTACGCTTTTATTGTGCAGCGTGTGAAATTTCTTCGGGTGTGACATGTGTTGGATTTACTGAAAAACGATACAAAAAACGTCAAAAACCGCTCATTCGTAACTCGCATGTTTACAGCGTCTTTACCCTATCATCTTCTTCCCAACTTCTTACCCTCTTCATCCCCTCTTCATACCCGCCACTTTTTCGGAAGAAGATGGTAGGTCCGGGGTAGGATGGAGGAGGCTCTGCGAGCCGTTTTGCGGTCCAATAGGGTAGGGGTTGGAAAAAATATTTTGCCAGTTTCAAAAAAGTTCGTATCTTTGCAGTCTGTTAATTTAATAACAAATAGTAATAACAATTTAAAAAACAAACAATTATGCCAGCAAGAATTAGACTTCAGCGTCATGGTAAGAAGAATCAGCCTTTCTACCACATCGTTGTTGCGGATGGTCGTGCACCTCGAGATGGAAGATTTATCGAGAAGCTTGGCACCTACAATCCGTTGACCAACCCCGCCACCATCGACCTCAACTTCGACCGCGCCGTCGAATGGGTGAAGAATGGTGCCCAGCCCAGCGACACTGTCCGTCGCATCCTCAGCTATAAGGGCGTCCTGCTCCGTCGCCACCTCCAGATTGGTGTCGAAAAGGGTGCTATCAGCCAGGAGACCGCCGATGTGCGTTTCAACGAGTGGCTGCAGGCCAAAGAGGCGAAGATCAACAGCAAGCGCAGCGACGTTGAGAACGACGCCCGCAACACCCGCAAGGCTCGTCTCGAGGCCGAGAAGAAGGCCAACGAGACCAAGGCTGCCGCCGTCGCTGCCAAGCGTCAGGCTGCCGCCGAAGCCGAAGCTGCCGCCAAGGCTGAGGCCGAGGCCGCTGCCAGCGCCGAGGGTGATGCCTCCGCCGCCGAGACCGAGGCTCCCGCCGAGGCCTAAGGCTCCTGTCTTTCAGACAACAAGCTCTGTGCCTTAAACGGCAACAGAGACAACACAAACAACCTTGGGAAGCACAGTTTTCTGTGCTTCCTTTTTTATTATAACGACAATATCGTCTTTCTTGTCTTCTGATAAAACAATAAAAACCGCCCATCGTCGTTATTCCTAAAAAGACTGACTATGAATATTGACGATTGCTTCTATTTGGGACGAATCACCAAACCCTGGGGGGTGAAGGGGCAGGTGATGATGTTCCTCGACGTGGATGCGCCGGAGGACTACCTCGGACTCGACTCGGCCTTCGTCGAGGTCAAAGGACAGCTGGTGCCCTATTTCTTCCACCTCGACAACCTTAATGGTAACAAGGCCGTGGCCACCTTCGAGGACCTCACCCCCGACCAGGCCAATGCCCTCGTCGGCCACTCGCTCTACCTGCCGCTGGACCTCCTGCCAAAGCTGGAAGGCAACAAGTTCTACTTCCATGAAGTGGTGGGTTTCAGGGTGATAGATGAGGAAAAGGGCGACATCGGCATCCTCGAACAGGTCATAGAATACCCTGCGCAGCCCCTTTTCCAGGTGATGAAAAACGGTGTCGAGGTGCTCATCCCGGTCATCGATGAGGTGATTAAAAAAGTGGACCGCGACAACAAAGCGCTCTATATTGCTGCCCCTAAAGGTCTGATTGATTTGTACCTTGGCGATATAAACAATTAGTGTTGAAATTTTTTCCTTCGCCATGTGTGGGAAATTGTATATTTTTGCATCCCGAAAGGAGACACTACTATGGAAACAAAGGTAAAAAAACAGGAGAAAAACCGCTACTCGCCCGAGGAGTTGCAGGAGTTCAAGACTTTGATACTTGACAAGATTGCCAAGGCGGAGAAGGATCTTGAGATGCTTCAGCAGGCTGTGGCCGGTAGCGAGAACGACGTCAGTGACACCGCTCCCACCTTTAAAACCCTCGAGGAGGGCAGCAATGTATTGCTGAAAGAAGAGAATCAGAAACTTGCCGCGCGCCAGCAGAAGTTCATCCGCGACCTGCGCGCCGCCCTCATCCGCATCGAGAACGGCACCTATGGCATCTGCCAGGCCACAGGAAAGCTCATCCCCAAGGAGCGCCTCATGATAGTGCCCCACGCCACCATGACCGTCGAGGCCAAGGAAGCCAGCAAGAAACGCCGTTAATCATCATCGGGGAATTCACAACTCACCATACGCATTTTTTATCCAAACAGGTTCCGTGGCCGATCTCCGTCCGCGGAACCTTTTGGTTTACTATTTATTTTTTTTCTTGTGAATCAATTTTTTTTTCGTATTTTTGCTTTGGAATTATTGTATAGGAGCAACGGCGAGCAGGATTCGGTCTTGTCGTTCGCCCTGACTTCCAATGTGAGCCTGACGGCCAACTTTGCGGAGAATGTCGGTATCGATGATGTGGACTTCTCGGCAGTGTCCATTACGCCCAATCCGGCCAGTTCGACGGTCCGCATCGAGGGCCTTGGGCAGAGCGCGACGCTCTGCATCCTCGACGGCAGCGGCCGCGAAGTCTGCAGCAGGAGCGATGTGTCGGAGAGCATCGAAATGGATGTCACCGGCATGGCCCGTGGTGTTTACTTTGTACGTATTGTCAGCAGCAACACCAGCACGGTGCGCAAGCTGATTGTCAGATAATCCGCGGGATAGCGTCGATAAGTGTGCGCGTATATTCCGTTTTGGGATTGCGGAAGAGGTCGTCGGGGGTGCCACTCTCGACGACTTTTCCTTTTTGCATCACCATGATGCGGTCGGAAAGGAATTTCACCACCGAGAGGTCGTGGGTGATGAAGAGATAGGTGTAGTGGTGACGGCGCTTGAGGTCGTTGAGGAGGTTGAGCACCTGGGCTTGCACGCTGACGTCGAGGGCCGAGACGCTTTCGTCGCACACAACCAGCTCGGGTTCCAGAATCAGGGCTCGTGCGATGCATACGCGTTGGCGCTGTCCGCCGCTGAACTCGTGTGGGTAGCGGTTGTACCATTCCGGCTGCAGGCCCACCTGCTCCATGAGCTCGAGCACCCGTTCCTTCGAGCCTTTGCCGTGCACGCGCAGGGGTTCGCCGATGGCTTCGCCGACGGTGATGCGGGGGTTGAGGGAGGAGTAGGGATCCTGGAAGATGATTTGCAGCTTGGGGCGCAAGGCGCGCAGTTCGCTGCGGCTGAGGGTGTCCAGGCTGCGGCCGCGATAGGTGATGGTGCCGGAGGAGTGGTCGATGAGGTGCAGCAGGGAGCGTCCGAGGGTGCTCTTGCCACAGCCGCTCTCGCCCACGAGGCCCAGGGTTTCGCCTTCGAAGATGTCGAAACTGATGCCGTCAACGCCTTTCAGCGTCTGCAACGGCTTGCCGAAGAGACTCTTTTTCAGGGTGTAGGTGACGGAGAGGTCGCGGACGGAGATGAGTGGCGATTGGGGGGCGGAGGGCGGAGGGCAGGTTGCCGCACCGTGTTGTTCTCCGTTCTCCATGCTCCGTTCTCCGCTTAAATATTCTTCCACCGTCGGCAGGCGCTCGGGGCGGCTGTCCAGCGGGGGCCGACAGGCCAGCAGGCCACGGGTGTAGGGTTCGACAGGATGGTGAAGTATCTGGCGTGCAGGGCCTTGCTCCACCACTTTGCCGCGATACATCACCATGATGTTGTCGGCGATTTGGGCTATCACCCCGAGGTCGTGGGTGATGAAGATGATGCTGGTGCCGCGTCGGTCCTGGAGCTGCTTGAGCAGTTCCAGAATGGTTTTCTGCACCGTTACATCGAGGGCTGTGGTGGGCTCGTCGGCGATGATGATGTCGGGCTCGTTGATCAGTGCCATGGCTATCATGACGCGCTGTTTCTGTCCGCCGCTGATTTCGTGGGGATAGCTGTCGAAAATCTTTTCGGGACGGGGGAGGAGCACTTCGCGGAAGAGTGCTATCACCCTCTCTTTCATTTCATTGTATGTCTCTTTCTCGTTTCCTTGTTCAATCATTTCCATCACCTGCTCGCCGCATTTCTGCACGGGGTTGAGGCTCGTCATGGGCTCTTGGAAAATCATGCTGATGCGCCGGCCGCGAATGGCGCGGAAGTCTTTTTCGCCGAGCGTAAGCAGCTCAGAGCCATTAATCTGTGCGCTTCCGGAGACCGTGGCGTTCTTAGGCAGCAGTCCCATCAGTGCCAAGGTGCTGACGCTCTTGCCGCTGCCGCTTTCGCCCACAATGCCCAGGGTTTCGCCGCGGCGCAGCGTATAGTCCACCCCCTCCACCACGCGCCGTCCGTCGAAGTCCACGCAGAGATTGTTCACCTGCAAAAGTATCTCCTTTTCGTCTGTCATACAAGTGGAATAACGCATAATGTCGCCAAAAAGTGTGTCGCGCTCCAAAAAAGATTTTTTTGCGTCCGAAGCGCCTCCTCTGCCCCCACCCAACCCCCACCCGATAGGCCCCTGATTCGGTAGTTCTTATATTGTTTACATATTGTTTACATATTGTTCTTATATCTAC
>DGTB01000220.1:0-16670 GCA_002394185.1 Bacteroidales bacterium UBA4347
AAATCATCGACGGCAGCCGGAAGAACGTCTACCTGCTGGAGCCGTTGTCGTATCTGGAGTTCGTGGCCATGATGCAGCAAAGCACCCTGATACTCACCGACAGCGGTGGCATCCAGGAGGAGGCTCCCGCCTTCGGCAAGCCCGTCCTGGTGATGCGCGACACCACCGAACGCCCCGAGGCCATCGAAGCCGGCACCGCCCGCTTGGTGGGCACAGACCGCAGCACCATAGTGGACGCCGTTGCCGACCTGCTCACCAACGAAGAATCCTACCACACCATGTCCCACGCCGCCAACCCCTTCGGCGACGGCCACGCCGCACAACGCATTGCCGACTTTATCGTCTCGCATGAGTAAAAGTATCCACCTGCCTGGATTGAACGGTCTGCGGGCCATTGCCGCCCTTTCCGTCATGTGGAGCCATACCTTCCAGGACACCTTTGGCGACTGGGGAACCGAGGGATTCAAACTGCCAGTGGTGGCCGACGGCGTAACCATGTTCTTCGTCATCAGCGGTTTCCTTATCACCTACCTACTGCTCAACGAACAGGAGAGAAGCCAAACCGTCAGCATCCCCAAATTCTACATGCGAAGGATATTGAGGATATGGCCCATCTACTACGCCTATATGGCCATCGCCTTGATTATCACCCATACTTGGAACGACCCCAATATATGGTACTATATCTTCTTCGGTGCCAACATACCATTCATTGTCACGGCCGGCATCTGGCCCATCGTGCACTACTGGAGCATCGGCGTCGAGGAGCAGTTCTACCTCTTCTGGCCATGGTTGGTCAAAGCGTCCCATGGAAAGACCCGCAGGCTGCTGGCCGGGGCCATCGCCCTGTGCGCGGTATGGCTCGTGTGCAAATGGGGCATCTACCTTGTATGGGGAACGACGACCGCCTACCGTTTCTTTGCCGTCACACGGTTCGACTGCATGATGCTAGGAGCCATCGGTGCCATACTCTACTTCACGCAAAGTGGCTGGTTCAACCGCCTGCTGGGCAACCGAACACTTGGCGTTATCTGTCTGCTGGCGTTGTTCTTCTCCCAGCCCTGGGCAAACATCATTCCTGCGCCAGTGAGAACACAAGCCATAGCCCTGCTGGCATTGGTCTGCATCATGAGCCAGCTACACGACCCCATCATCAATCTGGAAAACAAAGTGTGCGATTTCGTTGGAAAGATATCCTACGGCATCTATGTCATCCATCCGCTGCTGATATTCCTTCTGTCAGGTCTCTACCGCAGCATGGAAATCGACCTGTCTAACGGCCTCGCCACTGCACTCATATACGTCATCATCACCCTTGCCACCATACTCCTCGCCTGGCTCTCCTACCGCTTCTTCGAGAGTCCGTTCCTGCGGCTCAAGAGCCGTTTCGCCATTGTGCACAGCCAAAACTCTATGAAAGAATGACTCGCTTTTCCGTCATCATGCCACTCTACAACAAGGCGCCCTACGTCCGCAAGGCCGTGGAGAGCGTTGTGGGACAGACCTATAGGGACTGGGAGCTCATCGTGGTCGACGACGGCAGCACCGACGGCGGAGGCGACATCGTGACCGCAATTGCCGACCCCCGCGTACGGCTGGTGCGGCAAGAGAATGCCGGCGTGAGTGCCGCCCGCAACCGGGGAGTGGCGTTGTCCAGCGAGGCGGCCTTCAGGTCGCCATATATCTGCTTCCTCGACGCCGACGACTGGTGGGAGCCCACCTTCCTCGAGGAGATGGCCGCCCTCATAGAGCGCCACCCTGATGCCGGAATCTACGGCACAAGCTACTGGATTGTCAAGAACGGTCGCAAGCGGCTGGCACCCATCGGAGTGGAAGAGGGATTCGCAGAAGGCGAAATCAACTACTGCCAGGTCTATGCCCGGACTCTCTGCATGCCACTGACTTCCATAACGGTCTGTATACCCCGCAGGGTGTTCGACGAAACAGGGGGATTCCCCTTGGGCATCACCCTCGGCGAAGACTTCCTGCTCTGGCTGCGCATAGCCATAAACCACAAGACCGTACTGCTGAACAAACCCCTTGCCAACTACAACCAGGACGTGGACGTCGCCAACCGCGGAACCCACCACCTGCACCCGCCTGAGCGGCACATGCTATGGCAACTCGGAGAATACGAGCCATTGGAGAAAAGCAACCCCGACTACAAGCAACTCATCGACAACCTCCGCACTTACAGCCTGATGAACTACCTGCTGGACCGCCGCTACCGCGACGCCGCCCGCACCGAGCTGGCCAAGGTAGACTGGAGCCTCCAGCCCGCCAAGACACGCAGGCTATACCAACAGCCCGTCTGGATACTCCAACTCAGACAACATGTACTGAAGACGGGGGCCCGCATCAAACAACACCTCAAACGATGAAAGTCCTTATCGACCCTGAAGACGACATCCAATACATGAGTTTCTACATCAAGGGACTCATCGACCGTTTTGGCCATTCGAGCGTGGCTTTCAACCGACACGCCTTCGAAGACTTGCCCTCCAACGACCGCGCCACACGCACCATGCGGTTCATCACGAAAGACGGCAGCAGCGAAAAGCGCTATGTCATCGACACCAACGACAGCTACAAGATTAACGAAACACTCTACGACTGGTGCGATGTTTACGGCAACGTCAACACCAACTGGGCCAAGACCCCTGCGAACCAGCAGAGCAAGCTCGTTTCCCTCTGCCCGTCGTTCGCCATCCGCTACACCAATCCCCTTCGGGCCTGGCTCTCGGCCTCTCTGGGGGTGATGGGCACCAGCCGCCCAAAGCGCAAATACCTCGGCTGCTGGCGGAGGATGCTGCAACGTCCACAACTGACTGAATACACCCCGCAGCAGGCGCGCGACAACTACATCTTCCACCTCTCCACCCTATGGCAGAGCGACGAATGGAACCGCAACAACGAGGGCGTCAACCTGCGCCGCGCCTACTTCATCAGGGCCTGCCGGACACTTGGCCCTGCGGTCTCCTTTGAAGGAGGCCTCGCCGCCTCGCCTAACAATCCCTCGGCCTCACTGTTCTCCGACTGCCTTGCGGGGCGCATACCCAGCCATGTATGCCTCGCCAAGACCAAAGAATCCACCTTGGTATTCAACACCCCAGCCTACTGGGACTGCCACGGATGGAAGCTTGGTGAATACATGGCCCTCGGCAAAGCCATCCTCTCCACCCCCCTGTCCAACGACCTGCCCACCCCTCTGATTCACGGCAAACACATCCACATCACAGGCGCCACACAGGAGGAAATGGCCGACTCCATGAAGTACATCCTTTCGAACAAAGAATACAGGCACCAACTGGAGGCCAACATCTACGACTACTGGCAGCACTACGGCACTCCGGACGCCTCGCTGAAACTTTTAGGAATATGATACCCAAAACAATACACTACTGCTGGTTTGGCCGGGGCGAGATGCCGCAGCTGGCCAAAGACTGCATCGCCTCGTGGCACCGGCACATGCCCGACTGGGACTACAAGCTCTGGAACGAGGACAACTTCGACGTCGACAGCATTCCGTACACCAAAGAAGCCTATGCTGCCAGGAAATACGCTTTCGTGACCGACTACGTGCGCCTCTATGCCCTCAGCACCGAGGGTGGCGTGTACATGGACACCGACGTGGAGATACTGAAACCCCTCGACGACCTGCTACACCTTAGCGCCTTCACCGGCTACGAGGGCAGTAAACACAAGCCCCCCGTCACAGGCCTGATGGCCAGCGAAGCCGGCGGTCAATGGGTCGAAGAGCAGCTGCACGCCTACGACGGAGCACACTTCCGCCGCAGCGACGGCACCCTCGACACCACCACCAACACCCAGCGCATCAGCGCCATCATGAAAGCCAACGGCTTCGTATGCGACGGAAAACAAGGGCAATACAAAGACTTGACGGTATTCCCCTCGGACTACTTCTGCCCCCACCAGACCACCGGTGAGTACCTACTCACGGAAAACACCTACTGCAACCACCTCTTCATGGGCTCGTGGGGCGACAAAGGCAAGAAAGGCTGGAAAGGCCACCTGAAACAACTTGTGGGGCAGAAGTGCATGACACATCTCATCAAACTGAAACGTAAACTTATTGGTTGACAATGATACCGTACCTACCTAAACAAATAGCAACGAAAGGCATATACCTCTACCTCGGGGCACTGGCAGCCGTGGCCATTCTCTTCATTCGGCACACGATGTCAATTGAGTTCTACGCCCTCGGCCTCGTGTGGGTCGTCGGCTTCTTCCTGCTGAGTTCCTACTGCAGCCAGAAATGGCAGGACATTCCGCAGAAAGCCCTGCTGCGCAACCTCTTCCTCACCGCCCTGGGGCTCCGCTGGGCGTGGACACTTTTCGCCTACGTCTATTTCCTCTACAAAACCGGAATGCCCTTCGAATTCTCGGCCGGCGACTCCATTTGGTACTACGAAGAGACCATGGGCAACGTGCACGCCAACATCGCCGACGTGTGGCGATACCTGTTCGTCGACTCGCCAACCATCTCCGACTCCGGATATGTCTTCTACCTCTCGTTGCTCTCCAAAATCACCGGCTATAGCATACTGCTTCCGCGACTGGTGAACGGCCTCTTCAGCGCGGCGACAGTCCTGCTGATCTACTTCCTGGCCAAGCGCAACATCGGCGAGGAGGGCGGCCGCATGGCGGCGGTATTCGCCTGCTTCATGCCCAACCTCATCTACTACTGCGGCCTGCATCTGAAAGAAACCATGATGATCTTCTTCCTGGTGGCCTTCCTCGAACGCTCCGACTACCTCCTGCGAAGCAAGAAATACAACATCCTCACCATTACCCTCCCGGTGCTCCTGGCCGTCGTCCTCTTCACCTTCCGCACCGTGCTCGGTGCCGCCGCCGTGTTCTCCATCGCCACGGCACTGGTATTCACCAACACCTCGATTGTGGGCCGAAGCAAACGTATCCTGCTCATTGCCTGGGGCGTGCTGGCAGTGTCCACACTGGCCGGAGGTGTCATCAGCACCGAGATCCAAGCCACCTGGGACGACCGCGAAAACAACCAGACAGCCAAGCGAACCCACCAAACCAACAAGGGCAACCAGTGGGCACAATACGCCACCGGCACCGTCATGGCCCCCATGATGTTCGTCATGCCGTTCCCCACCATGGTGGATGTGGACCAACAGTACAACCAACAGATAATCAGTGGTGGCAACTTCGTCCGCAACTTCTTCGGCGGCTTCGTGCTCATAGCCCTCTTCAGCGCCATTTTCATCACCAAAAACTGGCGCAACCTCTCGCTCATAGGCTCCTTCGCCATCGCCTACCTGGGTATCATCTCCTCCAGCGGCTTCGCCAACTCGGAACGCTTCCTGCTGCCGGCACTGCCGGTACTGCTCATCATGGCCGCCTACGGCATATCGCTCCTCGATGCCAAAAACTACCGTTTTGTCAAAATCTGGTACTATGTCGTCCCCGTCATGGCCGTAGCATGGGCATTTTTCAAACTGGGTTCGCGAGGACTTTTTTAGGTCCAAACCCCTTATCAACCCCCTACCAACTCCCTACCAACTCCTACCAAGGTAGGATTTGATAGGTCGATGAAAAGGTTAAAAACGGCCGTTTTAACGTCTATTAACATAGTTCGTACATGAACGTACTTTTGATATGTAATTACAAACCGAAGGTCGGAGGCATCTCCGGGCAAGTGGACATTTTGCAAAAAATGCTGCAGACCGACGGGCATACCGCCGAGGTGTTCAACACCAAAGCCCCGCTCCTGCAGCGCCTTGGGCTTCCGTTCAAACTGAGATCCACGGGCAAGGACTTCGATGTGTTCCACATCCACTGCTGTTCCAACTGGGGATTCCTGCCGGCGGTGGTAGGCGTTTCCGTGGGCAGGCGGTTGGGCAAACGCATCGTGCTGACCTACCATGGCGGTGGCGGAGAGAAGTTTTTCGACCGGCACCCCAAGTTGGTGCGGCACTACCTGACGCGCACCGATGCCAACATAGTCCTTTCGGGCTTCCTGGCCCAAGTGTTTGAAAAACACGGGTTGCCGTTCGTTACCATTCCCAACATTCTGGAGCTGGACGACAGCCGGTTCCGCCAGCGGGAGATGTTGCAACCCAACTATATCTGTACCCGTGCGCATGAGCCGTTGTACAACATTCCGTGCATCCTGCGGGCCTTCCGCAAAGTGCAATCCATCCATCCCGAAGCCACCCTGACGCTGGTGGGCGGCGGCAGCGAGCACGAAAACCTCGTGCGGATGGCGGAAGAACTTGGCTTGCAGAACGTCACCTTCACTGGAAGGGTCGCCAACGAGGACATCTACACCTACCTCGACCGTGCCGACATCATGCTCTCCGCACCGACGGTGGACAACATGCCGGTGTCGGTGCTCGAGGCCATGAATGCCGGATTGTTGGTGATTTCCAGCAAGGTGGGCGGCGTGCCATACATGGTGAAAAACAACAACACAGGACTCCTCTTCGACAGTGACGACAGCGACGCCCTGGCAGGCAAGATGCTGTGGGCCGTCGACAACCAGACCGTCGCTCGCGCCATCGCCCTTCAAGGACACAAAGCCGTCAGCCGCTACCGCTGGGAGAATATCAAAGAACAACTTTACAAAGCCTATGGCCTTCCTGCATGAACATATCATCCTGCCGCTGAGCGACCTGCTGAAGGGCGAAAGCGTGCATAAATACTTACGTCTGCTGCGCGAGGCTGAAAGGTGGAGCGACGAACAGATGCTCCACTTCCAGCAAGACCGTCTGCGAAAACTGATTCTCCATGCCGCCAAACAGGTGCCTTTTTACCGCGACTGGTTCCACTCGCATAGCATCGATCCCCTCTTTGCCACCCTGGACCAGCTGCCCATCGTGGACAAGGCCCTCATGCGCCGTGAAGGAATTGAGAGATTCGCCGCCGAAGGATTCCCTGAACGAGAGCGACTTTCCTCGCGCTCCAGCGGCTCCACGGGCGAGCCATTCACTTTCTACGAAAGCCGTGAAAGTTACTCAGTGAACATGGCAGTGAAACTGCACAGCTGGTTCAAAGCCGGATACCGACTGGGCGATCGATACATGAAGATCGCCAACAGTCAGCGACAGGGTCACCTCAAGCAACTCCAGGACTGCATAAACCACTGTATATATGTCCCCTTCTATACGATGGACGAAGCATCGCTGCGAGCCATCCTCGACCGCATTGAACAGGAGAAACCCCTCTATATACGCTCCTACCCTGCTCCCTTGCATTTGCTGGCGCAATATCGAAAAAGCCATTCCGGCTATCATCACAGACCGAGGCACATCATGACCACTGGTGCCACCCTCACAGAAAGCCACCGTGCCGACATAGAAAGGGCTTTCGGCTGCGACATCATCGATTCGTACAGCTGCGAAGGTACCCCCGCCACTTATGAGACCACGGTTCATGATGGATACTGTGTAGCCAACCTCTACGGCATCATTGAGACAATCGACAGCCATGGCCAACCTGTCAACGACGGCATAGGCCACGTTGTCAGTACCGACCTATGGAACCTTGCCCACCCATTCATCCGCTACAACACTCAAGATCTCGTGGAGGTTAAAGCTGGCAGAATCCAGCGCATCATGGGCAGGGAGAGCGAAAGCATCGCCGCCCCCAACGGCACCATAATCACCATCCACAATCTGACAAAATTTTTTGCCAACGACTTTGCTGGCATAGAGGCCTATCGCATGATATACCGGAAAGACAAAACAGTGGAATTCCAACTGGTCGTCAACCAAACTTTCGCGCAAGAGGACATACAACGCATTGCCAACCATTGGCATGAGGTTTTGGAACTACCTGTAAGCGTCAGACTTGTCGACGACATCCCCCTCATGCACAACAACAAACGGAAAACCATCATCAATGAAACTACTGACTAATCCTGCGGACATCGACCGCACTCAATGGCAGGCGTTGGTTGACCGCTCGCCGGTGGCCAGCATCTTTCAAACACCGGAGATGTACAACTTCTACGCGGAGCTCCAACTATACGATACTTCCGTCTGTGCTGTCGAGGAAAACGGAACCATCAAAGGACTGGTTCTATGCTTGATACAGTCGGAAGGGAATGGTTTCAAAGGACACTTCACAGCACGAGCCATCATCAACGGAGGACCGCTACTCGATACCGACATCAGTAGCGAAGCCCTCCAGGCACTACTTGGCATTACTGTCAACACCCTTCGCCGTCGCTGTATCTACATCGAAACACGCAACCTAAACGACTACTCGCGCTGGCAAAAAACTTTTGAAGCATGCGGATTTTGCTACGAGGCACATTACAACTTCCACATTGACACCTCCGACCCGGTTCAGATTGACAAACGCATTGACAAGAGTCGACGCCGACGCATACGTCGTGCCACAGAGGCTGGGGCCGTCATCAGCAGCGACAAAACCCACCTGCCTGCCTTCTACAACATATTGGCCGACCTGTACCACAAGAAGATACATAAGCCTTTGCCACCCTATAGTCTTTTCGAACATCTGACCGACCTCCCCTTTGCACGCTATTTCTTTGTCCTCAATCCGCAGGGCGAAGTCATTGGCGGACAACTCATACTCATGCTTGGCCAGCGTGTGGGCTACGCTTGGTACTGCTGCGGACTGGACCGCGAACAGCACGACCTCTACCCTTCCATCATGGCCAACTACGCAGCCATCCGCTATGCAGCCGACCACGGATTCGACCGCTACGACATGATGGGGGCCGGCAGCCCCAAAGAAGACTACGGCGTGCGCGACTTCAAAGCCCAGTTCGGAGGCACTCTCGTCGAGCATGGACGATTCCTGCATATAAATAACCAAATCATATACTACCTTGGAAAACATGTCCTCAAAATACTTAACGTGATAAAAAAATGAACTTACAATTCTCCATAATAGAACCCTCCTCATCTCTGTGGCAAGAGATGGAGTCCGCTGCCGACAGCAACTGCTTTCTTACTGCAGTCTGGGATAGTTACCTAACCCATATGCACTGCCGACGGATTGTCGTGCGAATTGACCGCGACAGAGCTTGCATCGGTTGGTTCGTCGGCAGCCGCTCCTCCATGGGTCTACGCATCATTTCTGCTCCTTCTATGGGAACAGGCTCCTATTCTCAAGGACTCTGCCTGAAAGAACAATGCTCGCGAGCAAACCGGGTCGAGATATACAAACAATTGACGCAGTGGTTACTGAAGACAAAAATAGCCCATTACATTCAAATCTGTGACTGGCAGATGCGCACTGATAGTCACGAATGGATTGACGACTGGCACGACCCACTGCTTGACGAAGCAGGCATCCATTACAATCCCCGCCACACCTTCTATCTCGACCTGCATCCAAGCGAAGAGGAGCTCTGGGCCAATCTGAAATACAAATCGTGCAAATATCCGATCAACAAGGCTCGAAAAGAGGGCCTCACAGTGCGTCGTGTGGAGCGGGAAGAAGACATTGAAGCCTTTGTTGACCAACACTATAAACACATCCGCGACGTACTGCGCCGTAAACACAGTCGTGGCCTGCCCTGCCAACGACGCAAAAACATTTCAGCTCTCTGTCACAGCTTGTTCCCCCATTTATTGATGCTGCAAGTGGTGGGGAAAGACGAAAACGGACAAGAAGTATCCATGTCATCCGGCATCTTCGTGCCAGGATACGCCGCGAGCACTTATTTCACTGCCGCCAGCTACCATCGCTACATGTCGCACTGTCCCAACGAATTGATGGTATGGGAAGCCATGCAGGAACTGCACCGACAAGGGGCCGGCGATCTCATATTAGGAGGCATAGCACACTACAAGAAGAAGTTCAACCCCACCTACGCCTTCGTCCCAGTGATGATTTTCTCGCGTTATCGGCTGTTCTTGAACTTCCGCCGTCGTGGCAAAGAGATCTACTCTAGACTGATGCATTTGTTTGGAAGGTAATACGTTGACAACATGAACATACTGATTGATATCGGACATCCAGGACACGTGCATCTGCTGCACGGGGTGGCCGAGGAGATGAAAAAACGCGGCCACAAGGTCTTCTATTCCGTGCGCGACATCCCCGTTGCCAAACGGCTGATGGAGCACTACGGCATGACCCCTTGGGTCGACCTTGGGGGCAAAAAAGACTCCCTGATGGGCAAAGCACAGACGGTGCTCAGCCAGGACATGCAGCTGCTGCGTTTTGTCCGCAAGAACCATATCGACCTGGGTCTCAGCAGCGGGCTGGTGCTCAGCCATGTATCGCGCCTGACGAAGATGAAGTCCTTCATGTTCGACGACGACGACGATGCCGCCGAACCGCTGGTAACCAAATACGGACACCCGCTGAGCGACATCGTCTTCACCCCCGACTGCATCCACCGTAAGACCAAACACGCTGTCTACTATGCAGGAACACACGAACTTGCCTACCTCCACCCCAACCGTTTCGCGCCCGACCCCTCGGTGTTGCAACATGCCGGGCTGGTCGAAGGCGAACGCTTCTTCATCATGCGGTTCGTGGCCCTGAAAGGACACCACGACGTGGGACAGGCAGGACTCTCGCTGGAGCAGAAAAGAGCTTTGGTCGACCTGCTGAGCCCCCACGGGCGAGTCATCATCACCTCCGAGCGGGCCGTGGAGCCGGAATTCGAGCCGTACCGCCTGCCGGTGCCTCCGGAAGAAATCCACTCGCTGATGGCCTACAGCTCTATGTTCGTCGGCGACAGCCAGACAATGACCTCCGAGGCAGCCATCCTGGGGGTACCAGCACTGAAATGCAACACCTTCGCCGGACGCCTGTCGGTACCCAACATGCTGGAAGACAAGTATGGACTCTGCTATGCATACCTGCCCGAAAGGTTCGAGGACATGCTGGCGCAAATACGCCACCTTCTGGATATGCCTTCAGAATCATTACATGCCGAATGGCATGCCAAACGGCAACAGACGTTACACGAAATGATTGACCCGACGGAGTTCTTTATCAACCATATAGAACACAATGAAGCCTTATCTTGAACAGAAACGCCAACCATTGCCGCACTACCAAAACCACGGCCTATGGCAAACCATGCGCCTGTCGGCAAGGCAGCATGGCTACCACTCAGCACTGTGGTTCGGCATCATACGGTGGAAAGATCACGTGCTGAACCAATGGGCCAAACGTTGTCCGTGGAACAGACTAAGAATCAAACTGCAACGGTGGCGCGGCGTACAGATTGGCAAGCAGGTGCATATCGGTCCCGATTGCATCCTCGACTATGCCTACCCCTGTTTCGTATGTATTGAAGACGGGGCCTCGCTGGCCGGAGCCGACTACGTGCTGGCGCACAGCACTCCCATGGAATGCCACACAAAGAACGTGGAATCGTTTGTGGCACCAACCGTTATCGGACGCAACGCATGGGTAGGCGTGAACGTGACCATCCTGCCGGGAGTGACGATAGGCGAGGGAGCCATCGTTGCCGCAGGATCCGTAGTCACGCACGATATTCCTGCTTGGACTTTGGCGGCAGGCGTACCTGCCAAAATCAAAAAAGAACTGGAACATTAGCATGGACTTTACCATTGAGAAATACAACGAGCTGCTTGATGCATTAAAGCAGCATAAAAACCATAGAATCAGGCACGATGTGGATGCCAGGCCCCTCTATTCGCTGAGGGTGGCGCAAGAGGAGGCAAAGAAGGGAACGAAAGCCACCTACTACTTTCGTTCCATGCACTTTGCACCACATCGAGAGACCATCCAGGCCATTGCAGCCCTAGGGCACGATATCGGCTACCATTACGAGTGCCTGACCACCTGCAACGGCGATATGGCTGCGGCCTACGAGGACTTCTGCAGAAATCTGGAGGAACTACGCAAAATCGCAACCGTTACATCCGCCTGTGCCCACGGCAGTCCCAAATCGCCATGGAACAGCCAAGACCTTTGGAACCAATACGATTACCACGCCCTGGGCATCAATCACGAGTCGATGATCGACACCGATTTCTCCACCACCCTCTACCTCACCGACACCGGTCGCCGATGGGACGGCTACCGCGTGGCAGTAAGGGACAAGGTACCACAGTATCAGGATGACTGGAACAAAGCAGGGCTAGCATTCCATACAACAGACGACATCATACATGCTCTCAACAACATACAGCACCCCATACACCAGAAAGCACTCCTCGTCAACACCCATCCGCAACGATGGATGCCCTTCGGGGTACAATGGATAAAAGAGGCTGTGCTGCAAAACAGCAAAAACATCGTCAAAAGAATCATAGTATCAACAAGATAAATGAAAAAAATACTTACCATTGTCGGAGCACGTCCGCAATTCATCAAAGCGGCAGCCATCTCCCATACTATCAGGGACAAACACGCATCCGAACTGCAAGAGGACATTCTTCACACAGGCCAACACTACGACGACGCCATGTCGGGCCAGTTCTTCACAGAGCTGGACATACCGCTTCCGCGATACAACCTCGGCGTAGGTTCAGGCCCCCATGGGAAGCAGACGGGACTGATGATGAGCGGTATAGAGGAAATACTGCTACAGAACCACTACGACGGAGTGCTGGTCTACGGAGACACTAACTCCACTCTGGCAGGAGCGCTGGCAGCGACGAAAATGCATATACCTGTCTATCATGTAGAAGCAGGCCTCCGCTCGTTCAACCGCAGCATGCCGGAGGAAATCAACCGCGTGGTTGCCGACCACGTGTCCTCCCTGCTCTTCGCCCCCACCCAAACCGCCGTGCACAACCTTCGGAACGAAGGGTTTACAGACAAAAACATCATCTTCAGCGGCGATGTGATGTACGACAACGTACTGCACTACTCCACTACCGCCCTCCAAAGGACAAAACCCATCTTGGATTCATACATCCTCACCACCCTGCACCGCGACTTCAACACCGACAATCCAGACAGGCTAAAACACATACTATCAGCACTGAACACCATCACCGAGCAACTCAAAACGGAAATTGTGTTCCCCATGCACCCAAGAACACGCAAGTGCATTGATTCCATGTCTCTTACGCCATTACCTAACCGTATCCACGTCGTCGCCCCACTTTCCTATTTGGAGACCCTTGCCGCACTGCAGCGGTGCTCGCTGGTACTCACCGACAGCGGGGGACTGCAGAAAGAGGCCAACTTCTGCCGCAAGTACTGCGTGGTGCTCCGCCCCGAGACAGAATGGGTGGAGTTGGTTGAAGACGGAGCCGCCGTCCTGGCCGACGCCGACGAACAAAAAATAGTCGACGCCACCCTCAGACTTATCGGCCAGGTTCCCCCTGCAAATCTGCACTTTGGCAATGGACACGCAGCCGATACCATCGTAAGCCGCATTCTGGAATCGTAGGCACAATCGCATCGAAAAGCGCATCAAAAAAAGAGCACATTCGATAAAAAATGCAACAAATCGATAAAAAAATTCCAAACATTACGAAAAAAATTCGTATCTTTGCATTTTATCACATATAGAAAATAAATTATAATTTATTATAATACAAACAAATGAAGGGAACAAACATCATTTCTACAAAGAGAAGTTTTGCACATGTGGCAGTCTGCATGAGCCTGCTAATCCTTGTTTCCTCCTGCATCACCCCCCGCCGTGTCAACTATCTGCAGGACCTCAGCCAAGGCAGCCAAATCCAGATAGAGAACAAGTTCGAGGCCGCCATTGCCCCCTACGACGAGCTGAACATCATCGTCACCACCTCCAGCAGCAAGAAAGAGCTGGCCTCGCCCTTCAACCTGGGCAACAACACCAGCGGCGGCAACGTCTTCACCAACAACGCCCGCTACCTCGTCGACGTCAACGGCGACATACAAATGCCCATCCTTGGCAACATCCACGTCGCCGGCCTCACCCGCCTCAAACTGCAGGACACCCTCACCACCATGCTCGAAAATGGCGGCTACATCGACGAACCCTTCGTCATGGTCCGCTTCAACAACTTCAAAATCTTCTTCCTCGGTGGCGGCCGAGGCCAGGTGCTCAACATCAGCAATGAGCGCTGCACCTTCCTCGAAGCCATGGCCATGCTGGGCGACAACGTCAGCCTCCACACCCGCCGCGACCACATCGCCGTCATGCGCGAAATCAACGGCCGCATGGTGGTGCGCTACCTCGACCCCCGCTCCTCCGACGTCTTCAACGACCCCTTCTTCATGCTGCAGCAGAACGACTTCATCATTGCCGACACCTACGACAACAGCGTTGTCCGCAGCGAAGTGACCTACTGGCTCGGCATCGGCAGCGCCATCGTCTCGGCATTCTCACTCGTAGTATCGCTCATCGTCCTCAAAAAAGTCAACTAACCCCCAATCCCCATTGCCATGGCAGACACGAAAACCGACACCTCCTTCCTCGAAGAGAAGAAAACGCAGAAGATCCATGTCAAAGACATTCTCTTCACCCTGCTGAGGAACGCCCACTGGCTCATCCTCTGCGGCGCCGTCGGTGCCATCATCGCCGGCTACAATGTGCGCCACCAGGACCGTGTCTACGCCAGCAGCGCACGCCTGCTCATCAAAGGCTCCTCCACCAACAGCGAAAGCGGCATCCGCGAGGCCTCCATCAAGAACATGTTCTCCACCCGGACGCTCTACAACAGCTCCATCAACAACGAGATGATGATCCTCACCTCGAAGTCCGCCCTGACCGAAGTCTCCCGCAACCTGAAGCTCAACATCATCTACACCGCCAAAACCCGCCTCGTCAAACGTGCCAAGGACCTCTACGGCGAGTCGCCCATCACCATCGACTTTGTCGACAACGGCGAGGAAGACTACGTGGCCTTCACCGCCACCATCAAGAACGACGAGCAGTTCGAACTCACCCTGCCCGACTACGAACCCATCGCTGCCCCCTACGAGGACACCGTGGCCACCCCCTTCGGTCGCATCGTGGCCCACAAGACATGGTTCTTCACGCCCGACTACTACGGAGTGCCCATCACGGTGACACACACCAGCATCTCCGCCATCTCCGAGCACTACCGCGCCGCCCTCGCCGTTACGCGCGACGACGACTTCAACACCATCGTCAACATCGGCCTCCGCGACGCCTCCCCCATCCGCGCCCAGGAGGTCATCAACGAGGTCATCAAGGTCTACAACGATGACGCCATCAAGGAGAAAGAACGCATCATCGCCGAAACCTACGACTACATCAACCAGCGCCTCTCCATGCTCCACTCCGACCTCGGCACCCAGGAGAACGCCTTGGCCAACTTCAAACGCGAAAACCAACTGCTCGACATCTCGACCTACGGCCAAAGCTACCTCCAGTCGAGCATCCAGTCGTCCGAAGAAATCGAACGCCTCAAGAAACAGCTCTCGCAGGCCCGCTACCTGACGCAGTTCAACCAGTCCGACGAGGCCGTCCACATCATCCCGCCCACCATCGGCCTCGACGACGCCAACATCATGTCCCTCATCACCAAGCACAACAACCTGGTGCTCGAACTCGAAAAATACCAAAGCCCCAACAGCCCCGTGGTGAAAGCCAAGATGGAGGAAATCCACACCCTGCGTTCCAACATGAACCGCCTCCTCGACGGCTACATAGGCCTGCTGCAGGAGCGCATCGCCGAAACCCAGATCGAGGCCTCCAACGCCTCCAGCAAGATGAGCCAGGTGCCCCAACAGCAGCTCTACCTCGAAAACCTGGAGCGCCTGCAGAAAATCAAGGAGGAACTCTACCTCCACCTCCTCAGCCGCCGCGAGGAACTGATGATCAGCCGCCCCTCCATCGAACCCAACGGCAAAGTGCTCGACCCGGCGCGCATCAACCGCACCCCCGTGTCGCCCAACGAGACACGCACCACCCTCATGGGTCTCCTCATCGGTCTGGCCATCCCCATAGGAATCTTCTTCCTCCGTCGCCTGCTCGACACCAAGGTGAAGTACCACAATGACATCATCGCCGTCACCGACATACCTTTCCTTTGCGAGATTCCCAGCCGCGAAAAAGACGACGACCGCGAAGTGGTGATGACCAACAGCGACCACGACGCTATGTCAGAGTCCTTCCGCTTGCTGCGTACCAAAATCGACTTCTTGGGCAACAGCGGCGACGGAACCAGCAGGGTACTGATGGTCACCTCTATCCTCCCCGGCATGGGTAAGACCTTTGTGGCCGCCAACCTGGCCTCCAGCTTTGGCGTGGCAGGCAAACGCGTCATCATCATCGACCTCGACCTGCGCAAAGCCTCGCTCACCCGCAAGTTCTATTCGCGCAAGCACACAGGCCTCTCCGCTTTCCTGGCTGGCAGAACCGACGATTGGCAGGGCATCATCAAGCATAATCTGGTGTCCAACAATGTGGACAGCATCTTCACTGGCCCCATACCCCCCAACCCCACCGAACTGCTGAGCAACAATCGCTTCGGACAGCTCCTGGACGACCTGCGCCAGCGCTACGACTACATTGTCCTCGACACGGCGCCCACGGGTCTCGTTGTAGACACCGACATTATCAAACAATACGTCGACAACACCCTCTTCATTATCCGCCACAACAAGTTCGACAAGCGCCTCCTCAGCGAACTCGACGTCATGTATAAAGAACACACCTTCCCCAACCTGGCCATCGTCCTCAACGACGTGCGCTACAAGAAACTGATGCCCTACGAGAAGAAGTACGGCTACGGCTATGGCTATGGTTACGG
>DGTB01000220.1:16745-26201 GCA_002394185.1 Bacteroidales bacterium UBA4347
GGCTATGGCTACGGTTATGGCTATGGGTATGGCTACGGCGATGAAGAACGCAAGGAAGATAGCAAAGAAGAAGAAAACAACGAAAAATAATATAAAATACTGATATATATACATGGATACAATTATGAAAAGAGCAATAACTATTATCGCCCTACTGATTGTAAGCTCCACCAGCTTGTTCGCACAACGCTTCGAACGCAAAGGCTTCGCCCTCGGCGCCGACCGCGACACGCTGCTCTACATCATCGCCTCCCCCTTCGACAACTGGTGGATCAACCTCGGCGGAGGTCTGCAGACTTTCATCGGCAACGAAATCGAATCCTCGGCACGATGGAACAAACTGAACTACAACCTCAGCGCCGAGGTGGGAAAATGGATCATCCCCGACCTGGCAGTATCGCTGCGACTGAACTTCATGAACGTCGACGGACAATCACGCTATCCGCTACAGCCCTTCATTGACTTCTCCGGTCTGACCACCCACGAAGAGGACGGCGTCAACTACTACGACTACCAACCCTTCCATGCCTACGCCATTTCGGTCATGGGCTTCGTCACCTTCGACTGGACCAACTTCTTCAACGGCTACGAAGCCGGACGTCGTCGTCGCCTGCACTGGTTCACACCCATCGGCCTCGGCATGTCCATGCTCTTCGGCACCCAGGAGAACCCCAACGGCAGCTACGAGCTGGGCTCCTTCCGCCGCAACTTCGAGCTGGCCTATTCCTTCCGCATAGGCGCCGAATACACCCTCTCCGAACACGTTGCCCTCAATGCCACAGCCGAACTCTTCGGTTCCGAGTCCACCTGGGACTGGTCGCCCTACGACAACTCGCGCACCATCTTCGACATCATCCCCTCCATCAACGTCGCCGTCAAGTTCAACCTCTTCAAATCTGTCACCAAGTACAATCCCTACACCCGCTCCTCCTCGCGCGAGAAAGTCAACCACGAGTTCCTTGCCTACGGCACACGCAACACCCTGCAGACCCTCAACGGCAAGATTGAGCACCTGAACCACCAGATCGACTCCATTGCAGACCGCACCGGCGAACGCGAACGCATCGACTCCGTCCGCATCGACTCGCTCCGCAACGAGCTTGCCAAGGCCATTGACGAACACGACCGCCTAATCAACGAAGGTGGCAGTGGCGGCGGCTACCCCGACCCGTTCCCACGCAACGTCATCGACGAGCTCCTCAACGCCAACGAAGTTCTCAACCTCCCGGCAGCCATTGTCTACTACCAACTCGACAAGTGGAATCTCGACTACAACGCCTCCAAGCGCCTCGAAGACTTCTACAAAGAGGCTCGCCAGCTGGACGACACCATTGAATTCTACATCATCGGCGCCGCTGACTCGGTCACCGGTAGCATACGTCACAACCAGTGGCTCTCCGAGCACCGCTCCAAAGCTGCCTTCGACAAGCTTGTCGAACTCGGCATGAGCGCCAACCAGCTCGTCCCCGTCTCCATCGGCGGCATCATGCACTACGACCCGAAGGAGAACAACCGTATGGCCCTCGTCATCCAGCGCACCCCCGTCACCGAGGAAATCGTTGAACGCTGGCTGCGCCAGAGCAAGGAAAGGCTGAGACAGTAAACCCACGGCCACGCCGTGGCACCACAACGCCCCGCAGAACGCCACTGCGGGGCGTTTTTTTTACACGTATACCCCCTCTGTAGAGACGCGGCAGGCCGCGTCTCTACAGAGGAAAACAGACTCTTGACATTTTATCCTTTTCCACACCTTCCCTTACCCCTATCATCACCCTACCAAAACCTACTTTGGTAGGAGATGGTAAGGAGTTGGTAAGGACATGGTAAGGCGGTGGTAAGGACATCACCGTTGAGAATCAGCTGTTTGTACAGAAACGACTTTTTGCCAAATAAAAAGAGCCGGAGAGAAGCATTTTGCCTCTCTCCGGCTCTTTGTTTTAGGTAAGGTCGAAGGGGTTATTTCAGACCCAGTTTCTTCTTGACCATGGGCATAATGTCGTCGCTGTCCTGCGAATAGAGAACGGCAGCGGTGCCGGAATCGAGGATGTAGGTGTAGCCACCCTCGGCAGCCACATCGCTGATGGCCTTCTTGGCGCGGTCAATGATGGGTTTGAGCAAATCCTGCTCACGCTGCTGAAGCTGCTTCTGGGCGTTCTCCTGGAACTCCTGGATGCGGGTGCCCATGTCCTGCAGCTCGCGCTGTTTGGTGTTGCGGATGAGCTCGGTCCAGCCAGACTGCTTCTCCATGTACTCGTTGTAGCGTTTCTCCATCTCAGCCTGCATGGATTTGAGCTGTTCCTCGAGGCCAGCCACCTCGGACTGGAGCACGGTCTGGGCCGAGTCGCGGCCAGGCATGATCTGCATCAGGTCGTTGGAGTTGATGTGGCCGAGCTTGATCTTCTGCTGGGCCATGGCGCTGCCGCTGAAGACAAAGAGGCAGGCGACAATTGCAATTAAAGCTTTTTTCATCTGTTGAATTTTTATTAGTTTCATTAATTATTTCTTTGTATCACGCCCCCTGGAGAGACCTGTGGAGCGATCGGTGTCGCGCTGGCGCAGCTCGGGATTGGTGGGTTTCTTCTTGCCCCCCTCAGGTTCGGCAGAAGCCGCAGAGCTTCCCGGCTTGTAGCCAAGCGATTCAAGTACATCGTCGCTGATGTCGTACTTCTTGTTGGCAAAGAGTACGGCGGGGCTGCCGGCCTTGTCGAACACCATGCCGTAGTTCTTCTCCTGGGCAATGCGCTCAATGGCGGCATAGACACGGTCCTGCACCGGTTTCAGCAGCTCGGCGCGCTTCTTGTCGAGGTCGCCGCCGGGGCCGAAGCGCTGCTGCTGCAGGGCACGCACTTCTTGCTCCTTGGACTTGATCTCCTCCTGACGGCGCTTCTTCAGGTTCTCGGGCAGCAGATAGCTCTCCTGCTCGTATTCGAAGCAGAGGTTCTCGAGTTCCGACTGCTTCTCGGCAAGCTCGGCCGTCCAGTCCTCGACGTATTTGTCGAGGCGCTTCTGGGCATTGGCATAGTCGGGGATGCTGCGCAGCACATAGTCTGTATTGACGCAGGCATACTTCTGCTGCGCCATGGCAGGCATGGCAGCGAGCAGCAAAGCCGAGAGGAGGATGAGTATTTTGGTTTTCATATCTTGTTAGTCGAGACTTTGACCAATGGAGAAGTGGAACTGGCTGCCGCCGGTCATACCGTCGAAGCCGTAGCCCCAGTCGACGCCGATGAGGCCGAGCATGGGCAGGTAGAGACGCACGCCGAGGCCGGCGGAATTGTACATCTTGAAGGGCTGGAACTCCGAGAGTTCACTCCAGCAGTTGCCGCCCTCGAGGAAACCGAGCACCCAGATGGTGGCGCTACCACTCTCGACTATGGGCTGACGCAGTTCGATAGTGAATCTATCAAACACTGAGCCGCCACCGTCGGGAGTCAGCGAGTTGTTCTCGTAGCCTCGCAGGGGGATGACCTCGCGGCCATCGAGCACCCACGACGAGAGGCCGTCGCCACCCAGATAGTAGCGGCCAAAGGGAGCCAGACCGATGTCCTTGTTGTAGTAGCTCATCCAGCCGAAGCGGAAACGCGTGCTGAGCACCACGTCGCCCACCAGGTTGAGGAACCAGGAGCCGCGGAAGTTAATCTTATAGTATTCCACCCACTTGAACTTCTCCTCTGCCGTGGCAGTGGAATAGTCCTTGCCTGTGAACAGCGAGAAGGGCGGAGTAAGATAGGCGCTGAGCGAAATCTCGGAGCCGCTGCGGGTATAGAAGGGCGAGTCGAAGGAGTTGCGCGAAACAGTAAAGGCATACGAAATATCGTTTGACGATCCATCTGCGAAGAGACCCGCAGCCAAACTATTGTAATTGTTGAGGATGTAATGCTTGTAGGTGATTCCATGGGAGACGATAAAGTAATCGTCGGGCCACTTCAGTCGCTTGGAGAAACTTACGCCGGCACCGGTAATCTGAAGGCTATAGAAGTTCTCATCGCTCTGGCGAACCCAGAGACCGTTGCTCAAGTAGTTGTGGTAGACCTGTCCGGTAAGTGACTGGGCGCGGTGGCCGCCAAGCCAAGGCTCTGTGAAGCCGGCACTGATAGAATAGTAGGAACTGCCATTGGTTGTAGCGTTGAGCGAAAGCTTCTGGCCGTCGCCGGCGGGCAGGGGCACCCAAGCATCCTTCTTGAAGATATTGCGCACACTGAAGTTATTGAGCTGTATTCCCACCTGGCCGATAAACATGCCAGAACCATAACCGCCCTGGAGATTCAGCTGGCTGGTGGAACCCTCCTTCACATGATAGACAATGTCCACCGTGCCATCCTTGGGGTTGGGGCGCGGCTCGGGGTTCACAGACTGCTCTTCGAAGAACTTGAGGTTCAACAATTCGCGGTAGCTGCGCATCAAAGCCTCGCGGCTGAAGAGGTCACCCGGACGGGTATGCAGCTCGCGCATAATAACCTTGTCGTTGGTAATGGTGTTGCCTTCGACGGAGACATTGCGGATTCGGGCCTGCTGACCCTCGACGATGCGCACCTCTATGTCAATGCTGTCGTTTTCCACCGCAACCTCCACAGGCACCGCGCGGAAGAAAAGGTAACCATTGTCCATATAGAGAGATGACACATCCGTACCCGACGGGTTGTATTTCAGATTCTCTTCCAGAAGGCTCTTATTGTAGGGGTCGCCCTTGGAGATACGCAGTGAGCGGCGCAGCACCTCGTCGGAATAGACGGTGTTGCCCGAGAAGGTGATGTTACGGAAATAAAACTTCTTGCCTTCATGAATCTGCACCTTCACTCTCAAGCGGTCCTGATCCTTGTTTTTCAGTTCTGCTTCAGGCACATCCCACACCGTATCCATCACAATACGGGCATCGCGGTAACCCTCTTCGTTGTAGTAGGCAATAATGCCTTCCAGGTCCTCGCGGAAGTCATTCTCCATATAGCGCGACTTTTTCCAGAAGACCTTCTTCCAGAAACGCAGGCTCTTGCGGAAGTTCACGTCGCGGGTCTTCTGCATCTTTCCCTGGAGGGTGATGTCGGAAACCTCCTTGTTGCCTTCGAAAATGAGGGAATCAATCTTCACCTTTTTGCCACGCTTGACATTGAAGGTGACGATAAGGCGGCCACTGGTGTCGGTCTCGGTGGTAGGCGTCACCTCCGTACGGGTATAGCCCTTGTCGATGAAGTAGCTCTTAATCTTGTTCGACGAGGTGCGCAGCATGTTCTCCGTCACCACATCGCCGGTGGCAATCTGCATTTCTTCGCGAAGCTTCTTGTCCTCGCCTTTCTTCACGCCGGTGAAGGCAAACTTCAACATGCGGGGACGCTCTTGCAGCACAATGGTGAGGAACACCAGGTTACCCTGTATACGGTTCACTCGTATCTGCACATCGTCGAACATACCTTGTTTCCAGAGGTTTTCGATGGCGCCCGAAATCTTGTCTCCGGGAATACGCACCTGGTCGCCCACCTGGAGGCCGGCCACCAACTGCACCACACGGGTGTCAAAGTTCTCTGCACCCTCGAAAGAAATGCCTCCAATTTCGTATGTCTTAGGAGTGAGATAGTCAAAGTCGTATTCGTTGCCACCGCCCACAACCACCTGAGCATGAGCCATAAATGGCATCACCGTCAGGATGAGGGCAAGCAGCAGTAGTTTCGCGTTCTGTTTCATCAAAATTTACACTTAATCTATATAATAACTCACTTCTGTATAAATTATTATATTTAAGTACTGAAATTTTCAAAAAAATTTCATTTCCCGGCTTCTATTTGTGCTTCCGTCTTGCCGAAACGGCGCTGACGGCGCTGATACTCAAGCACTGCATCGCACAAGTGCTCTTGACGGAAGTCGGGCCACAAAAGGTCTGTGAAATAGAATTCGGTGTAGGCCATCTGCCAGAGCAGGAAGTTGCTCACGCGCAGTTCTCCGCCGGTACGGATGAGAAGGTCGGGGTCGGGAAACTCGCTCGTACATAGGTAGCGGCGCAGGGTCTCCTCGTCCACACTGGCGGGGTCGAGCCGTTCGGCGCATATCTTTTTCAGCGCCTGGGCAATCTCCCATCGCGAACTATAGCTGAGTGCCAGGATGAGTGTCATGGCCGTGTTGCCTGACGTCTCCTCCATGCACTTCTCCATCATCGTGCGCGAGCGCTCAGGCAGTCGCTGCAGGTCGCCGATCATGGTCAGCCTGACATTGTTCTTCATCAGGGTTTCCGTCTCGTCGAGCACAGCCTTGACCAACAGCTCCATCAGCCCGTCGACTTCCGCTTGCGGACGGTTCCAGTTTTCGGTGCTGAAAGTATAGAGGGTCATATACTTAACGCCCAGCCTCACACCCCCTTCCACCGTCTGGCGCACCGCTGTCAGGGCGCTCTGGTGGCCGAAGAGGCGTTCGTGCTGCTGCTTCATGGCCCAGCGTCCGTTGCCGTCCATGATGATAGCCACATGCTGTGGCACTCGCGTTTTGTCTATCTCGTCTATTGTTGCCATGTCTGTATTATGTTAATTTCTACAACGTTTGGACCGCATCCAGCCAAAGAGCACGTCGAAGCTGACGCCCAACGAGACGTGAAGGTAGGCATACCAGTCGTCGAGCGCATCGTCGCCGCGTTTGGTCCCCGGGGCGTTGACATAGCCGTCCCTCACCTCGCCGCTCCGGTCCGCCAGCTGGGCCGCCAACGCCCCGTCGTCGGAATTGGCAATGAGGAAGTCGCTGCCGACGTAGGTCTTGCTGACGTCGTCCAAATAGTCGGTCCATGTCTTTCTGAATCCATATTCCGCCGCCAGAGAAAAAGCCTTGCCCAATCTCACCTTCACTCCCACGCCGAAAGGCAGACAGATCTGGGTGCGGGCGTAGACCCTCCTGTCGGGATATTGTGAAGTGCCCTGGCCTTCAGTGTGTAGCGGCTGCAGCTCGGCCCAGTGCTCTTCGCCGTCGCCAAGCATATAACGGCCCATCGGATTGAAATGGAACAGCCCCAGACCTCCGAAGAGATAGGGCGTCCACAGCCGTTCGGTAGCCCCCGGACCGAAGGGCGCGAAGTTGAACTCTGCCAGCACCGCCCCTTCGATAATATCCGAACGGAACGACAGATTGCGGAGCTCATTGTAGTCCTTGTCGCACCCAATCTGGCCATAACTGGCCTCGACGCGCAAGGCCCAGCGGTTGTCGAGCCGGTAGCGTATGCCCGCTCCGCCGGCCAGTCGCGGAAGGGTCAGGGCGCTCTCGTCGTTAAGATCGCCAATATAGTTCATGCCCCCTCCCATGAGCAGCAACTCGCTGCGGCTCAGGAAGTCTCGACGCTGTGCACTGAGTGTGGACCCCACCCCCAACAGCAGCATCGCCAGCACTATGAACCTACTTTTCCTCACGCTCTATCCACTTGAGCGAAGCGCAAATGCCTTCGACCTGCATCAGGTAGTCGCGCTTGTTGAAACGGGGCGCATAGACAAAGCCTATGACATCGACAATACTCTTGCCGTCGGGCGAAAGCAGGGTGTAGCACACGAAGGGGCCTCCCATACGGTCGGAGGTTGCCACCAGACGCCACAGGCCGTGGGTCTGTATGCAGTACGACGTGCCCTCGTAGTCCACCTGCATGCTCTCCATTTCCACCCTCCGCTCGGTACCCATATAGCCGTCCTCGCTCGGGCTGGGCACGTGGCGGCGCATGATGGTATCCAGGCGGTTGTAGATTTTCTCGGGCAAGAACTGGTCCTGACTGCGATAGGCAGTGACATTGACCAGCACACCGAGGCTTATATCCTTGGTTTCCTTGCGGATCCATGCGAAACCGTCGTCCTCCGAGGCCCACATGAAATCCTCGCTGAAGGTGAGCTCGAAGCCGAACTTCTCCTTCACACGATTCATCAAATCCACATTGCGGATGTTGTAGAATGCCTTCGCCATGCGCTGATGTTCGGCATCGTAGATGGCCTGGACGATATTGGGCTCGTAGTCGCACAGCAACTGGCGCAGCGAGGCCTCGCTCGAGGCCGCGATGTCCACCACCACCTGCGGGGCCGCCCACTTGTCGCGCTCGATATACACCTTGTCGGGATTGCCGTCCTTCACCTCGAGGATGATGATATTCCTGTGCATCTGGAACATGTGCGTGTTGCGGAGCGACGACACCGGCACATTCAGCATGTCGAACCGCGCCTCGGGCTGCGGCAGGCATCCCTGCGGCTGCTGGAAGATGGAATCAATCACGTCGCGCGTGGTCTTGCTCAAACGGCCCTTGTCGGCAGCCACAAGCACTTCGAGCGTCTTGCCCGACGAGCTCTTTTGCACAATGGCCTCATTCTGACGGCTGTTGCAGGCTGTCATCAGCAACGCTGCAACAAAAAACAATGCAATCTTCTTCATATCAAAGTCTGTTATGTCTCCATTCATGAAATTCGCGTATAGCCTCCTCTATCGGTGTCTCCTCCAGCCCCAACTCTGTCTTTGCCGGGCTGTTGTCGAAATGCTCACTCGCCAACAGCTGGCGTATATTCACCGTGGACACCTCGGTTTTCACCCCCATCCGCCTCAGCAGATCGCCCACACGGCCCGCCGCCAGCAACAGCCAGTTCGGAGCCGGCAACACCCTCTGCCGATAGCCGCACACCGCCGCCTGCATCCGATACAGCTGACTGATACTCAGGAACGCACTTCCGTTCACCGCAGCATACTTCACCCCCGAGGAGCCCTGCGTCAGCGCGTTGACCACCACCCTCGCCACATCGGCCACATGCACAAAAGCCTTGCCGCCCTTGGGGGCGAACATCACAGGCTTGCGGTAGGCCGCCAGCAGCATGCGTCCCGACGAAGGTTTCACGTCATAGGGGCCGAGCATGAAACCGGGATTCACCACGACACACCGCAACTCGGGGTAGCGCTGCATCCCCCGCCTCAACATCTCCTCCCCCATCGCCTTGCTGCGTGCATAATGGCTCGCACTGAAAGGCCGGCTCCCGACCTCCATCGCTTCGAGTGGAGCGCCCCATGAGCCAAGCTTGATCGTATTCACCGTCGACACATGCACCAAACACCTGATTCCAAGCTTCTTCATCACGTCGACCAGCATCTCCGGGAGCCGCACATTCACCCTCTCGTAGTCCTCATAGTGCAGCAGCCCCATGTCCGTCACCCCCGCACAGTTCACCACCGCCTCGCAACCCTCGGCGGCATGCTCCAGCACGGCGGCATCGACAATGTCACGGCGCTCTATCACCTCATACTCACCGCCTTCGAGCTGCAGCGACCGGCTGCTGCGCACAAGCGCCACCACCTGGTGACCCTCGTCCATCAGCCGGCGGAGCACATTGTGCCCCAGCAGTCCTGTAGCTCCAAGAAGCAATACTCTCATGTCCCAATAACGACCATTCACCCATTTTATTGCATTTCCACCCAAAAAATCACCCACCCGACAGGCACCCGAGACGTACCCGATACGGCCGTTCTTAT
>DGTB01000030.1 GCA_002394185.1 Bacteroidales bacterium UBA4347
AGCCTGGGCAACAGTCCTGACCCCATCGAGCTGATAGAGAAATACGGCGCCGACGGTGTGCGTATGGGTATGCTGCTGACAGCTCCGGCCGGCAATGACCTGCCCTTCGACGAGAGCATCTGCGAGCAGGGCCGCAACTTCAGCAACAAACTCTGGAACGCCCTGCGCCTGGTCAGCGGCTGGCAGATTGGCGACGAGCAGCAGGGTCAGGAGAAAGCCGTTGCCGTCCAGTGGATGGAGCAGCGCATGGCCCAGATGCTCGAGGAGATTGAGCGCGACTTCGACCAGTACCGCCTCAGCGAGGCCCTCATGGCCACCTACAAGCTGGCCTGGGACGACTTCTGCTCCTGGTACCTCGAGATGGTCAAGCCCGCCTACGGCACCCCCATCGACCGCGAGACCTACGAGGCCACCCTCTCCATCTTCTCGCGCCTCATGCTGATGCTCCACCCCTTCATGCCCTTCGTCACGGAAGAGATCTGGCACGCCCTGCAGACCATGGGCAAGGACGACGAGAAGGCCGCCTTCATCAATGCCAACTACAGCATCATGAACCAGCACATGCCCACCAGCGTCTACTACGACCAGCGTCTGCTCGACGAGTTCGACACCGCCCGCGAGGTCATTGCCGGCGTGCGCAACATACGCAACACGCGCAACCTCTCGCCCAAGGAGGCCCTGGAGGTCTCGTTCATCGCCGCCGACGACCGCTACCGCTTTGCCCGCTTCGACGGCATCGTGCGCAAGCTGGCCAACGTCAGCGCCATCAGCGAGATCAAGGAGAAACCCGCCGGTGCCCTCTCGTTCATGGTGGGCACCATGGAGTGCTTCGTGCCCATGCCCAACAACGTCAACCGCGACGAGGAGCTGAAGAAGCTGCAGGATGACCTGAAGTATGCCGAAGGCTTCCTGGCCAGCGTACTGAAAAAGCTCTCGAACGAGAAGTTTGTCAACGGTGCCCCCGCCGCCGTCATCGAGAAGGAACGCAACAAACAGCGCGACGCCGAAACCAAGATTGCCGCCCTCAAGGCCCAGATCGAAGCCCTTGGATAAACAAACAACAACCATGATGCGCCGACTGCTCCTCACCGCCTGTATCATGATGCTCACCCTGGGTGCCACCGCCCAAGGAAGCCTCGCCAAAGGCCTCAACGCCGACAGCAAGGGACTGAACGACCTTGCCGTCGGCTACTACCGCGAAGCCGTGGACACCAACGTGCAGGCACGTCTGCACCTCGGACTCCTCCTACAGCGCATGGAGCACTTTGCCGAAGCCTCCAAGTGGCTTTCCCAAGCCGACAGCAGCGCCATGGCCATGAGTCACCTGGCCGAGTGCCTTTGTGAACAACGCGACTGGGATAGCGCCAAGAAAGCTGCCGAGAAAGCCATTGAACTCTCCGCCCCAGCCGACAGCTCCCTCCGGGCATCGGCAATGGCATCGCTTGCCTTGGTCTACTGTATCGACGAGAGCTACACCAACGCCTCCTCCTGGGCTCACAAAGCACAGGAACAGGACCCCAAATCGGCTCGCGCGCTCAACGTCACTGGTATCATCCAATTCAACAAGGGAAACGACAACGAGGCCATACAGACTTTCCGCAAGGCCATCCAATCCGATCCCCAAAACGTCGATGCATACTTCAATCTGGGCACCATGTACTGTTATCGCAATAGCTATGACATGGCAATCAACACCCTAAAGAAAGGTCTCAAGGTGGAGCGCAACTCCATCAAACTCATTTACTGCCTCGGTTGGGCTTACCTGCTCAAAGGTGAGAAAGAAAATGCTATCGAGTGCCTGGAAGCCGTAATCAAATACGACAGCACCTACGTCAATGCCTACAACCGTCTTGGCGACATATATTTCAGCACTGGAGAGTATCAGCAGGCACTGGCTCAATATCGCAAAGCCTCGCGCATCAACCCCAAACAGAACGAGTCGTTCCGTCTGACAGGACGCACATACGCCGAGATGGGCGAATTTGGAAAAGCCATCCGCAGCTACCAACGTGCAGTGGAAATCAACAAGAAAGACGCCGAGACCTATTGCCGCATAGCTGAACTCTACGCCAAACAGAAACAGCCCAAACGAGAGCAGTCCAACTATAAACGAGCCGCCAAACTGGGCCACAAAGGAGCCCAGAAGTGGTGTACCCAACATAGTATTGCCTATTGACCATTATTATAATATATAATGAATAGTATAAAATATTATCTTGATCAGGTAAAAACCATCTTCGACGCCGAGCAGTTCGACGCAGAACCCCATGAACTCTACGCCCCAATCGACTACACGCTGCGCCTGGGAGGCAAGCGCATACGCCCCACCATGCTCCTGATGGCCAACGCCCTCTTCGGAGGCGACGAGAAGCAGGTGCACAATGCAGCCCTTGGCATCGAGACCTTCCATAACTTCACACTCCTGCACGACGACCTCATGGACCGCTCGCCCCTGCGCCGCGGACAACCCACAGTCTACACAAAGTGGAATGAAAACACCGCCATACTTAGCGGCGACACCATGTTCGCCCTCGCATGGCGCTTCTTCCTCCGCCAACCCTCTCCAAGTCTGCAGGAGATACTGCAATGCTTCAACGAGACCGCCATCGAGGTGTGTGAAGGGCAACAGAAAGACATGAACTTCGAACGCATGGGACTGGCCAACGTCAGCATCGGCGACTACATGGACATGATACGCCAGAAGACCGCCGTTCTGCTGGCCGGAGCGCTGAAGATTGGCGCCCTCTACGCCGGCGCCCCCGCCAACGAGGTCGAACGCCTCTACGCCTTCGGCATCCACCTCGGCCTCGCCTTCCAGATGCAGGACGACCTGCTGGACGGCTACGGCGACACCGCCGTCTTCGGCAAGAAAACCGGACAGGACATCCGCGACAACAAGATATCCTTCCTCCCGCTGACAGCACTGAAAACCGCCAACGAAGAGCAGAAACAGCAGCTCCTCGCCCTCTTCGCATCCAAAGACAACATGGACGAAGAAGAGAAGGTACGCCAGGTGCTCGCCATCTATGAAAGCCTGAACCTGAAAAACACCATCGAAAAAACCATCGCCGACGAGTTTGAAACCGCCCGCAAAGAACTCGACGGAATCCATGCCGACGAGACCCTGAAAACCCCTCTTCGCGAACTCATGGAAACATTAATTGGAAGAAAAAAATGATATTTTTTTGTGGAATAAGAAAAAAGGTGTATATTTGCACAGCGAAATAAAATAACGGAATTATAAACAATAAATTAATAATCAACAAAGTAACACAACATGAAAAAAGTATTTGCTGTGATGTCAATAGTAGGATTATTGACATTTGCCAACTTCAATGGCGTGATGGCACAGGATGCCACAACGACTGAAGCCACCGAACAGGTCGCCGCTACCGCCGACAGCGCTGCCCCCGCAGCCGCCGTCGCCGAGACCGCTGCCGAAGAGACTGCTGCCCCTGCTGCCGAAGAGACCACCAAGTCCTTCCACCAGGTGCTCAAAGAGAAGTACATCCAGGGTGGTGCCGGCTGGATGACCCCCGTGCTCCTCTGCCTTATCTTCGGTATGGCCCTTGTCATCGAGCGTATCCTTTACCTCAACATGGCCACCACCAACGTCAAGAAGCTCCTCGGTGGTATCGAGGACAACGTCAAGAACGGCAACTATGAGGCTGCCAAGGAACTCTGCCGCAACACCCGTGGCCCCGTCGCCAGCATCTTCTACCAGGGTCTCGACCGTATGGACCAGGGCCTGGAGAACGTCGAGAAAGCCGTCACCAGCTACGGTGGTGTCCAGATGGCCCGCCTCGAGAACAACCTCACCTGGATCGGCCTGTTCATCGCCCTTGCTCCTTCCTTCGGATTCCTCGGCACCGTTGTCGGTATGGTCCAGGCCTTCGATGACATCGAGGTCGCTGGTGACATCAGCCCGACCGTCGTCGC
>DGTB01000202.1 GCA_002394185.1 Bacteroidales bacterium UBA4347
AGCACCTCGATGTAGGAATAGAAGATGTTGAACAGAGCATAGTCGGACGGGGAGAAGATGCGCGTCAACACCAGGTAGGCGAGCATTGAAATAGCCTGTGCCAGCACGTTGCCACTCACAAGGGTGGCGGCCTCCTTAACCAGGGTCGAATTCCGTATGTTGTCCCAAAGCATCATATCTCGCCATAATATTTGCGCAGCACCCATTCAGCCCCCAGCAGCAGCACGATGAGCAGCAACACCCACGGCAACCCGATGAGCTCGGAGAAGCGGGTGTGGGTGTAGATGGTGGGCTTAAGGGCGGCAAGCTCGGCGCGAAGCTCGGCGAGCTGGTCGGGGTAATACATCTTTCCACCAGTAACGGCACTGATGGTGCGCAGCAACGTGTGGTCGGCCGTGAGGTTGGCCCGTTCCAGATGCAGCGCCTCGACGGCGAAGGAACCTTCGGCCGTGAGGGTGCTGCCGTCGTACTGCGTGGTGGCCCGGTAGCGGTAGAGCCCTTCGGGCAGACGGCCCAACGAGAGGGTGTAGGCGTCGCCGCGACGGGTAAAGTTGAAGTCGCCCTTGACAGAATCGCCCACCAGGGTGAACTTTGCCTCGGGGGTGTTGAATGGTTCGTAGGCGTCGTTGTAAAGCTGTGCACCGATATTGATAGGCTCGTTGTCGGAGTAGTGACGCTCGGTTTCGACGATGAAGCGGTCGCGCTGGTCGGTGACGGCGGCGAAGTTGACCATCTGGCTCATCAGGCGGTCGAAATGCTCGTGAGAACTGTTGTTCTGGTAATCCGCCAGGCGCCACTTCCACAATCCCTCGCCCCAGACAAACACACGGTGTTCCCTACCCTGCGCCGAGGCGGCCACGAGGGGCTGGCGTGTGTCGATGCTGCCCAGTCGGGCGGTGAAGAGCGACTGCAGCGACGCCGACACCTTCGGCTCGCCAAAGGGCACATCCAGCGGCGGGAACTGCTCGACAGCCTCGCCGTCGGCAGTTTCGAAGTTGAAGAGTGAGAACCCGCCGTTGTACACGGCTGTCATCTCGCTGCTCTTTCTGGCTCTGGAGACAATCTCCAGGCCGGTGTGCAAGGCGTTGAAACGCGGCAGGTCGGTCTGTGTGCCAATGACATACATCTGCGGCAACTGCTCCACCTCCTTGGGCACGGCGTGGGTGGCGGAGGGAAGGTTGTGGAGCACAACGAGGCTGTAGTTGGAATCCTGCAGGCGCAGCTTGCCCCCCTGCAGCGCATCGGCGGTGGCCACACGCGCCTCGAAGTTGGGGTTGCTCTCCACGGCCTGCTTCATCGCCCCGAGGTCGGGATGGGGCGCATGGCCCACAATGAGCACCTTGCGACGGCCGTCGATGACGTCGACATAGATGGTCTGCCGGTTGTTCGCCGGCTCCACCTCACCATCGGCCACGGTCAGCGTGGCCACATACTTCTGCAGCCCCTGGGTCTCGGCCTTGATGTTGAAAGAGAGCGTATTGGAGAAATCGTCATCCGTATAGTCCACGCGCTGCGATGCCACGTTGCGCCCACGGCCGTCGACCACGGTCAGCTGGGCACTCTTGCCCTTCAGACGGCGGGCGCCGACGGTGATCTCCACGGGGAAGGTGTTGCCCAGGTAGGCAATGCGATTGTGGCGCACATTGGCCACGGCGGCATCGCGGCGCGGCGTGGTGTCGCCCAGGGCAATGGTGTAGACCGGCATGCCCAGGCGCTCGGCCACGGTGGCGGGATTCTGCCCGTGATTGTTGATGCCGTCGGAAGCCAGCACCACGGCGGCATCCTCGGGATGCACAGCGTCCAGCAGGGCGCCGATGTCAGTCTGGTTGACATTGGAAACGTCGGCGCTGAGCACCCCGTTGCACTTATCCATGATATCTTCGGAAAGGCCCTTCAGCGAGAAGGCCGAGTCGGCACTGGCCTGCACCGACAGCGAGCGGTCCTCTATCAGGTCCACGCGGGGCTTCTGCCGCTCGTTCACCGTGCGCCTGGCCACGGGCGACAGCAGCAGCAGCGCGATGACCGACACCGCTACGAACCTCAGCACCGCCAGCAACACATTGACCCTTTTGCTGAAAGCCCTGTGCCCCACAAAGTAGAGCACCGCGGCGTAGGCGGCACCCGCCAGCAGGCAGAGGAGGACGAAATACCAGGGATAGTCGATGATCATTTCAGTGTTAAGTGTTAAGTGTTAAGTGTTCAGTGTTCAGTGTTTAGTTGCCATAAACCAGGGTGCTGAAGCGTTCCGGAGCGAAGCGTTCCTGGGCCACGCGCTGCAGGTCGGCGGCGGTGACGGCCATCAGGTCGGCCTCCATCTCCTCGAGGGTGTTCACGTGGTCGTAGCACAGATAGGCCTTGCCGATGGACTGCATCTCGTTCATGCCGAAGTCGTCGTTGATGGCCATCTGCCCTACCATCTGGCGCTGGGCGGACCGCAGCTGGGCGGCCGAAAGCGGCTGCTCGGCCATGCGCATCAGCTCGTCGGCAATCAGGCGGCGGGTACGCTCCTGCGCGTCGAGGTCGACGCCGGCGTAGATGTAGAACAAACCCGTATCCGAGAACGGTACATACTGTGATTCAATGCTGTAGCAGAAACCGTAATGCTCGCGCACGGCCACATTGAGGCGCGAGTTCATGGCCGGTCCGCCGAGGATGTTGTTGAGCAGGGTGAAGGCCGTCTTGTCGCCATGGTAGACATCCGGCGCCTCGCAGCCCAACAGCAGGTGGGCCTGGTGGGTGTGGCGGTTCACGTAGCGGTCGAACACCTGGAACCGCGGCCGCAACGAACGGTCCACCGCCGAGGGATGGTTCTCGTAGGAGCCGAAATACTTTTCGCACAGGCGCACCAACCGGTCGAACTTCACGTCGCCGCTCACCGTCACCACCATGCGCGACGGCGTGTAGTTGCTCCGCATGAAGCGCTTGATGCTCTCGGGCGTGAAGCGCTTCACGTTGCGTTTCGACCCCAAGATGTTGTGCGCCAGGGGGTGGCCCTCGTAGGCCAGCTCCTCGTACTGGTCGTAGATGAGCTCGGCGGGCGAGTCGCTGTAGGAGTTGATCTCTTCGAGCACCACGTCTTTCTCCTTCTCAATCTCGGCCTCGGGGAAGGTGGAGTGGAACAGGATGTCGGCAAAGAGCTCAAGGCAGCGGTCGAGGTGCTGCGGCAGCGACGATGCGTAGAGGGCTGTCTCCTCCTTGGTGGTGAAGGCGTTCAGCTCGCCGCCCACGCCGTCGATGCGGTTCAGGATGTGGTAGGCGCGCCGGTGCTCGGTGCCTTTGAAGAGCGAGTGCTCGATGAAGTGCGCCATGCCCTCGTCGGCCCCGGCTTCGTCGCGGCTGCCCACGTTGATGTACACGCCCGAGTAGACCACCCGCGACGCCGTGCGGCTCAGTATTATCTTGACCCCGTTGGGGAGAGTGTGGTATTCATACATATGTCCCCTTTAACGCACAAGCATCCTTTTTATTGTGTGGCGGCAGAGTTTGTTCTTCCGCGCTCCGGCCGGCATATCGGTCGCGGATTTTCTCCCCCGCATCTCCTCCGCCTCCGGACCGCCTTTGGTCCGCTTTTTATCGGACCA
>DGTB01000015.1 GCA_002394185.1 Bacteroidales bacterium UBA4347
TCGGGCACCTCGGCTTCGAGCAGTCGCTCCAGGAAGATGGGACTGGTGCGGGAGAGGATGATGCTGGGGTTGTTGTTGCGCATCTCCACCTTCAGCACCACGGCACGCACGGTGTCGCCCTTGCGGAAGTGATCGCTGGGAATCTGCTCGCTCTTGGGTAGGACGAGCTCGATTTTCTCCTCGTCGAGGATGAGGATTTCCTTGTTCCAGGGTTGGTAGACTTCGCCGACGATGATTTCACCCACTTTCTCCTTGTATTTCTGGAAGATGAGGCTCTTCTCGTAGTCCTGGATTTTGCTCACCAGGTTCTGACGGATGGAGAGGATCTCGCGGCGGCCGAAGTCGCTCATGAGGATGGGTTCGGAGCATTCCTCGCCGACCTCGAAGTCCGACTCGATTTTCTGTGCGTCGCTGAGGGCGATTTCGCGGCTGGGGTCTTCAACCTTGCCGTCCTCCACAATTGTGCGGTTGCGGAAAATCTCGAGGTCGCCCTTGTCGATGTTCACGATGATGTCGAAGTTGTCTTCCGATCCGTAGCGCTTGGCCAGGGCGGCGCGGAACACCTCTTCGAGGATGCGCATCAGCGTTTCGCGGTCGATGTTCTTAAATTCCTTGAATTCCTGAAAGGAACCACTCAAGTCTAACGTTTTCATCTTAATATATGTTGTTTCTTTTTTTTCTTGGAGCACCGGCGTCTTGCCGGCATCAGTCAAAACTTTATCGCCACGCGGGCGCTCTTGATGTCGCGGTAGGCGAAGCGCAGGGTCTCCGGCGCCTGCTTTTTGGTGCCTTTGGTGCGGAGTACGATGCCCTCGTCCGAGGCGTCCTCGAGGGTGCCTTCGGCGCGTTCGCCGTCGACGGTCACCACCTCCAGGTCGCGGCCCACGTTCTTGCGGTACTGCCGCGTGAGTTTCAGCGGTTGGTCGGCGCCGGCGGAGCTGACGTTGAGCTCGAAGTCCTCTTCTTCGCGGTCCAGCTGGCCCTCGATGGCGCGGCTGAGTTCGATGCAGTCGTCGATGGTGACGCCGTTGTCGCCGTCAATGTCGACATAAATGCGGTTGTCGGGCGTGATTTTCAGGTTCACGAGGAACTTCTCGCTCCCCTCCAACGCATTGTTGACCAGTTCTAATATTTTGATTTTCTCTATCATAGCTAATAAAAAGAGAGGTTCTCGACCTCTCTCATTCCGCTGCAAAGATACAACCTTTTTTCAAACTGGCAAAATTTATTTTGTGCGCCACAACCAGAAGCGTGAGATTCGTCGCATCCGTGTCTTCCTGTATATTGCCGCCGAACTTTGTTAAAGAACGTTAAAACGGCTGTTTCCCTCCTGTTCGTCACCCTGCCAAATCCTACTGTGGTAGGAGTTGGTAAGGAGTTGGTAAGGAGTTGGTAGGGTGTTAATAGGTAGTTCGCGGCTCCGAACTTTGGGTTTGGAGGGTGGCGCCGGAGGGTGGAACGGGACGAAAAAAATGATGAAATTTAGATACATTAATAAAAATTTAGTATATTTGCAATCCGCAATTAACATAAATAATAATTTTAAAAAATTAACAATAAGATGATTACGAAACTTGACGACCTGCTTGAACTGGTCAAATCGAAAGGTAAAAAGCGCCTTGTGGCCGCTTATGCAAATGATTCTCACACCATCAGCGCTGTTTCTGCTGCCATCGACCGCGGTATTGTCGAAGCCACCCTCGTGGGCGACATCGAGACCATGAAGAAGGTCTGCGCCGAGGAAGGCATTGATCCCAACAAGTTCGAGATGGTCCAGGAGGCCAACGACAACAAGGCCGGCGCTCTGGCCGTGAAACTCATCAACGAGGGCAAGGGCGACTTCCTGATGAAGGGCCTCCTCAGCACCGACAAGTACATGCGCGCCATCCTCAACAAGGAGAGCGGCCTGATGCCCGGCAAGAAGAACGACATGCTGACCCACATGGCCGTCATGGAGGTGCCCGCCTACCACAAGCTCCTCTGCTGCTCCGACATGGCCATCATCCCGGCCCCGGACTTCAAGCAGAAGACCGGCATCATGAACTTCCTCATCCAGGTCTCCAAGAGCCTCGAGAACCCCAAACCCAAAGTGGCCGTTCTCGCCGCCACCGAGCAGGTGTCCGTCGGAATGCCCGCCTGCGCCGAAGCCGCTTGGCTTGGCATGCAGAGCCAGCGTGGCCAGATTCCCGGTGCCATCGTCGACGGCCCCCTGAGCCTCGACTGCGCCATCGACAAGGAGAGCGCCAAGACCAAGAAGCTCACCTCCGAGGTGGCCGGCGACGCCGACTGCCTGCTGTTCCCCAACATCGAGAGCGGCAACATCTTCTACAAGGCTTGCACCAAGTTTGCCCACGCCGAGCTGGCTTGCATGGTGATGGGTGCCCGCGTCCCCTGCGTCCTCACCAGCCGCGGTGACAGCGCCAAGACCAAGCTCTACAGCATCGCCCTGGCCGCCCTGCAGTGCAAATAAATTAGTTGAATCGGTTTAAGGTTTAGGGTTTAAGGTTTAAGGGGACCGGCGTGTCACCTTTGCCTTAAACCTTAAACCTTAAACTTTAAGCTTTGCTTTATGGATCAATATTTTGAACACCTGAACAACATTGCCATCACCATCTGCGACCCCGAGGGCAATGTGCTGGATATGAACCAGCATAGCGCCGACGTCAACAGCCACGGCCACAAGATTATCGGCAACAACCTGATGGACTGCCACCCCGAGCCCGCCAAGACCAAGCTCAAGGGCCTGCTGGAACACCAGCAGATCAACGCCTACACCATCGAGAAGACCCTCGCAGACGGCTCCAAGGTGAAGAAGCTCATCTATCAGACCCCTTGGTGGAAAGAGGACGGCGCCTTCGGCGGCCTCATCGAGTATTCCATCGAGATTCCCTTCGAGATGCCGCATTACGTCCGCCAGCCCAAGCCGCAGCAGTAATTTATTATTTGATTTATGAAGAAGCTTATTGTATTGGTATTTACTGTTTTGAGCGTTGCTGCCGTGGCGCAGCAGGGCGGAGTTAGAGGTAAGGTTGTGGATGCCCGGTCGGGCGAGAACATTGAGTACGCCAACGTGGCACTGCTGCGGGCCAGCGACTCGACGCTGGTCAACGGCACGGTGAGCGAGAGCAATGGCGGTTTTGCGCTGACAGCCCCCTACGGGCGCTATGTGCTGAGGGTGACGTTCATGGGCTATGATGCTTATTACTATGGCAATGTGGTGGTGCTGAACGACAGGCACCGCGATGTGAATGTGGGAAAGGTGTCGCTGAGAATGAGCGGCACAATGATGGAAGCGGTGGAGGTCACCGCTGAGCGCTCGATGGTGGAATACCAGTTGGACAAGCGCGTCATCAATGTGGATAAGAATATAGTGAGCAGCGGCGGCACGGCCACCGACGTGCTGGAGCAGGTGCCCAGCGTGGCGGTAGACAATGACGGCAACGTGACGCTGCGTGGCTCGAGCAATGTCAAGGTGTTGGTCAACGGCCGCCCCAGCGAGCTGCTGAGCAGCGACCTGGCGTCGTTGCTGGAGCAGATACCGGCTTCGACGGTGGAGAACGTGGAGGTCATCACCAATCCCTCGGCCAAGTACGACCCCGAGGGTATGAGCGGCATCATCAACATCAAGCTCAAGGACAAGACCGCCGGCGCCCTGGGTCTGAACGGTGTGGTGAACGTTAACGTCGGCGCCCCGCTGCCTTTCATGGTGCCGGACTCGCTGCCGAGCCTCATCCCCACCGCCATGGGCAACATCAGCCTCAACTACTCCACTGAGAAATACAATCTCTTCTTCAACGCCGACGGCGGCGTGCGCCAGCGTGGCAACCACTCCACCACGGACATCGAGTACCTCAATCTCGACGGCACCACGCGCTCGCACTACGACATCGACCAGTACAGTCTCAACCCCAACTATATGGGGAGCATGAAGATAGGTGGCGAATACTATTTCAATGAGCACAACAGCTTGCTGCTCAGCTACCAGCTGCGTGGCGGCAACCGCCGTCGCCACAGCGACATCTATGCCCGCGACGTGTACAACGCCGCCGACTCGATGCACTACGACCAGACCACCGGCAGCGACAACGTCAACCTCAACCATACGTTCAACCTGCTTTACACCAAGAAGTTCGACCGCAAGGACGAGGAACTGACCTTCGACGCCACCTTCAGCACCCGTCAGGTGACGGGTGAGGGTGAGCAGGAGCAGATCTACCGCGATGCCGCCGCCCATGCCGACCACTACTACCTGCGCGAGAGCGAGACGGAGAACCACCACCAGTCAGCCAACCTGAAGCTCAACTGGCTGCGTCCCTTCGACAACGGCTGGCGTCTGGAGACGGGCTACGAAGGCCGTATGGACTGGCCCAACCAGAAGGCCGACTACTACCGCACCACCACGACCACCACGCACGTCTACGACGCCACCTCGTCGACCCACTTCGACTACAGCCAGCATGTCCATGCCGTCTACGCCACCTTCGGCGGCAACCTCATGGAGAAGCTTTCGCTGCAGGCCGGCCTGCGCGGCGAGTATTCGTCCATCTACGGCGAGGACCTCAACCATCCCGCCACCAAGCCTGTCGACAAGACCTACTGGCAGCTCTATCCCACGCTGCACCTCTCGTACAAGATCACCGCCCTCCAGAGCATGCAGCTCAGCTACAGCCGCCGTGTGCACCGCCCCCACATGTGGGACCTCAACCCCTACATGGACGTGCGCGAGGGCGACCAAATCAGCTTCGGCAACCCCAACCTCGACCCCGAGTACACCAACGCCTTCGAGTTGAGCTACAACCTGGGTTTCAACAAGGTCAATATCTTCACCTCGGCCTACTACCGCCAGACCAACAACATGATTACCCGCTATGGTTTCATGTGGTGTGCCGACAGCGTGGATCGCTACGCCTGGTGGGAGCCCTACAACCCCCAGTATGACGGCTACCGCGCTTCGACGAGCTTCAACCTCAGTACCGGTTACAACTATGGTCTGGAGTTCATCGTCGACTGGCAGATATTCAACTGGTGGAAAATCAATGTCAGCCTCAACCTCTACCAGAACCACATCCAGGGCACCACCCTGCTCAACAACCAGGACAAGGAGTCGTTCCAGGCCAGCGGCAAGTTTACCTCCTTCATGACCCTGCCCAAGGACTGGACCATCCAGCTCAGCGGCCAGTACTGGGCGCCGTGGCTCGACCTGCAGACCGAAATGGAGGCCAGCTACTGGGTGGACCTGGCGGTGAAGAAGGATGTCTTCGACAAGCGCGGCACTGTCAATATCCGTGTCTCCGACGTGCTCTGCACTGGTGGCTGGGGACACACCACCCATGACAACCAGATGAACCGTGTGGTGAGGGCCAAGCGCCTCTCGCCGACGGTCACTGTGGGCTTCTCGTGGAAAATCAACAACGGCCTCAAGCAACGTCCGCAGCAGATGGAAGAGGAAGG
>DGTB01000041.1 GCA_002394185.1 Bacteroidales bacterium UBA4347
ATCGCCCCCATGTGCATCGCCTCCATCAAGGACAGCACCATGATGTACTTCAGCTGCGACGTCGGAAAATTCCTCAACCGCGACAACGGCCTGATGGACATGAACAACTACGACTACGAGAGCCTCATGGGCACCACCTTCGGCATGGACAAGAAACAGCGCGTGGCCACCTTCGCCAGCGGCTCCAGTCACGCCATGACCCTCTGCGCCGTCGACCTCGACAAGGACGGCAAGCCGATCAAATGGATGGTGGAGAACAGCTGGGGCCCCAACTACGGCTACCAGGGCAACCTCATCATGACCAACGACTGGTTCAACGAGTACATGTTCCGCGTGGTCCTCGAAGAGAAGTACATCCCCGCCAACATCCGCGCCATGATGGACCAGAAACCCATCATGCTCCCCGCCTGGGACCCGATGTTCGCCCCGGAAGAATAGTACAATTATGAAACACATCAGGAAATCGATATGGGCACTGGCGTTGCTGGTGCCCTTCTTTGCCCAGGGCCAGGAGCGGCTGGAGCCATGTGCTTTTGCATGGGATTACGACCATATGTGCATCGAGAAGCTGGTGCACAAGGGCTACGCTTTTTTCTATATGCGCTGCCCTTCCTTCTTCGCCGAGAGCGCCCTGAGCCTGCAGATTCCGACGGCGGGACCTGCCAACCGGAGCCTGCTGACCTACAGCACGGCCGAAGAGTGCATCTGGTATACCAAGAAACGCCATAAGGTAAAGGTGACTACCAGCGAGATGCGGGTGCCCGACAGCGTGGCACGAAGGCTGCGCCTCCTTGCCAACCACGCCATCGTCACCGCCTCGCCTTGGGCCGACCAAAGAATGCTCGAGGACGGCACAGGGTACTACTTCTGCAACCGCTGGCAAGGAGCCATGACGCACTCGCCCGACTCCAGCGCCCGCACCTTCCTCCTGGTGCAGGCCATGGACAGCGTCTGCCTGGCCGTCGTCCACTCCGATACCGCCTTGCTGCTGCGGCAGATGCCAATGCTCGACAGCCTCGACCGCTGTTTCCGCCAGGACTATCCCCTGGAGGCTTTCATGCCCGATTTCAAACCACGGCCCTTCACCGACAGTACCGGCGTCATGCACCTGCAGTTCTACCGCAACGAGTGCTTCATGAACATCATCATCGCCGACAGCGCCGATGCCGCTGCCCAGACACCTCCCATGCTGAACTTCTACCAGCAGTTAGCCCGCGAGATATTCATCCGCTATCCCGACTACAGGAGACTCTCCGTAATGGTCGATCCAAAATGCACTGAGCCCCGCTGCAAAGTCGTCACCCGCGAATACTACAACTACCAATACCTCGACCAGCAATACCGACACAACTACACGCTGGAACTCCCGCCCTCGATGCTCACCCTTGAGCGCTGCCTGAAGGCCTTGGAGCTCCCCGAGGGGGAACACAGAATAGAATAGATTTACCGCTGCCCGAGGAGCCAGGCGAGGTTGAAACGGTAGTACCACAACTCGCAGGCTCCCGAGGGGTTCTGCTCGATGTAGACCCCGATGGTGCCGTCGGGCAGGAGGGTCAGCGAGGAGTAGACCGACGGGCCGTCGAACAGCGGCACAGGCCTGTGCCACGTCCGCCCCTCGTCGGTGCTGCTGAAAATACTGACCTTCTCGCGTTGCATCGAATTGGGCAGGCTATGCAGAATCAGCGTATCGTTCACCCTCAGCATGTCGCCGTTGCAGGCGTTGGCCGTCATCTCGTTCCACACACCCTGCGTTCCCCACGTTGCGCCGCCGTCGGCAGAAACATTATAGCCCCGTGCGCCACTGCGGCGCACACTGAGCAGTATCCGTCCATCGTTCAGCTCCATCAGCTTGGCCTCGTCGCCCTGCGAGAATGCCCGGTCGGATACCTTCCATGTGTGGCCGTTGTCATCACTGTAGACCACGAAGTTGTCCAGCACCTGCGCACTCTTCCTGCACATCGCCGCCGCCACCATCACCCTCCCCTTGTGCTCGCCATGCTTCAGTCGCAACGCGTTGCCGGAGGCGAAGAACGAGGCCTTGTAGTTGCGGCAGGTGGTGTTCAACGCCTGACTGCCCCAAAGCATGGAGGTAATGTCCTCGGGTTCTCCCCAGGTCTGCCCGCGGTCGGTCGAGCGGCAGACGTAGCTCCGCTGAGGGTCGCTCTCCGTCGAAGCCCACAAACCGTTGCCTCCCACGAAGAAACACAGCACGTCGCCGTTCGCACACTGCACCAGCGCCGGGTCGCCATAGCCGTGCTTGTAGCCCGTCCCGAGGGCGATGGTCTGCGGTTCGCTCCACGTCTTGCCGTGGTCCGTCGAGCGGCGGCACACAATGTCGATATCCTCCGGCAAGTCCGATTCGTTGTACTTGCGCTTGTCGTTCACCGCCAACAGGGTGCCATCGTCCAGGCACAGCAATGCGGGTATGCGCCAGTTGGCCGAACCGTAATCGCCTGGGGCATAGAGCCGCAGGCTGTCGATGAACGGTTCCTCCTGGGCGGCCGCCGTGCCCGTCTCCTTGCCACAGGCCGATGCCGCCAGCAGCAACGCCGCCAGCAGCAGCATACGCCACAGCCTACTCATCGCGTTTGTGCTTGAACCACTCGACGAACTTCGGCAGGTCGTCCAGCTTCTGGAACCCGCTCTTGAAGGGCTCGGCAGGCACCGGTACCGTCTCCATGTACCCAACGAGTGTGGCGCAGTCGAACTCGCCCATCAGGGCCTCCAGTGTCACATACACGCCCACCTGGAAGTCCTCGTTCTCAGGCTGAGAACCCTCGACGGCGATTCTCAAGCCCAGCATGTCGGGCTCCTCCTCGCATTCCAGCTGTTCGAAGTACATCTTGCGAGTGTCGAACACCCAACGGTCGAACCTCACCTTCAGCTCTGTGCCCATCGGCTGCTTGAACGCCACAAACTCCCACCAGTCCAGGTCCGGGGCCGCATCCACCAGTTCCACCACATAGCGGAACAGGTCGGTGTCGCCCTCGGCCGTGAAGGTCAGCGTGCGTCCGTTGGCCGTAGCCTCGCCGATTTCATACGACAGTCCGTTGCAATATTTCGTCAGCTGATACTGCAGGGCGTTCTCCAGCTCCGTGCGTTCCTTCTCCTCCAGGTCGCCCATGGCCACCAGCTGCTCGTTGTGGTCCTCAAACCACTTCCAAAAAACTTCTACTTTCTCCATATTGTATTTAAATTATGATTGCTTCGGGGTCGAGAGCGACGCCGAATTTCTGTTTCACATCCTGTTGTATTTCGCGGGCCAGGGCTACGACCTCCGTGCCGGTGCAACCGCCGGCATTGTAAAGCACCAGGGCGTTCCGGGGCCACACGCCGGCCTTGCCCATCGTGCGTCCCTTCCATCCGGCACGGTCTATCAGCCAGCCCGCCGAGAGTTTGTAGCCCTCCGCCGTGCGGTGCGCCTCGGGCATATCGGCAAAGCGCTGGCGCAGACTCTCATATACCTCCTCGCCCACCACGGGGTTCTTGAAGAAACTGCCTGCCGACCCATGCTCCTCGGGCCTGGGCAGCTTGCCCCACCGCAGGTCGGCGATGGCCTGGCGCAACTCGGCCGCCGAGGCATGGGACAGGCCCTCCAAAGCCTTGTAGCTCAGGTTGGCCGTAAACTCCCGGCGCAAGCGGTAGCGCACCTGTAGCACCAGGAACCGGCCTGCAGAGTGCTTGAATATTGAATCGCGGTAGGCGAAACGGCAGTCCGCATTGCTGAACGTACAGAAACGCCCCTCGCCAAGGTCGTATACCTCCACGCTCTCCACCACATCTTTGGCCTCCACGCCATAGGCCCCTACGTTTTGCACCACCGACGCTCCCACCGTACCCGGAATGGCCGTGAGGTTCTCCAGACCGTAAAGCCCCTGTTCGAGGCTCCAGGCCACCAGGTCGTCCATCACCATGCCTCCCCAGGCGGTGACCGTCGCGCAGTCGCCGTCGGGCCGCACCGAGACCTCCTGCACCGTATCCAAACGGACCACCGTGCCGTCGTAATCGTGGGTGAACACCATGTTGCTGCCGCCCCCAAGCACCATCCAGGCGCCCTCGAGCGGCAACGAAACGGGGTCGTCCCCCGGTTCCAGCACCACCATGCGGCGGGCCTTGGCGTCGATGCCAAAGGTATTGTACGCCTTCAGCGATATGTTCTCAAAAACCTTCATCTAAACACCGAAACTTAACACTTAACACTAAACACTCATCTGTCGTCCTCCTTGGGTCCCAGTTCTTTGCGCGGACGGCGCTCCTTGGGCACATAGTCCATGCGGAACACTTGCCTGTGTGTCAGCAGCAGCACTCCGCTCAGCACCGCACCCAGCACGTCGCACACCATACAGGCCTGCCACACGCCGGTGACGCCGTCGCCGTGGTTGAATTCCATCAGGAGGTCGGGCAGTATCAGCGACAACGGAATGAGGAAGATGACCTGTCGCGAGAGGCTCGTCACGATGGCTATCCACGGCTGGTCAATGCTTTGGAACAACTGCGAATTGGTCACCGTAAACGCTATCAGGGGGCACATCACCATCAGGTAGCGCAACGCCGGAGCGCCCATGGCAAGTATCTCGGGCTCGGAGTTGAAGAATCCGATGATGGTACGCGGGAACACCAGCGACAGCACCATGCCCACCACGCCGATGAGCAGGCAGACCTTCATGGTCAGCAGGTACACCTCGCGCAGGCGGTCGTTGCGCCGTGCACCGTAGTTGTAGCCTGCAATGGGCTGCATGGCCTGGCACAGGCCGAGCATCACCATGAACACCAGGCCCATGGCCGAGTTGGCAGCGCCATAGACCGTCATGGCGTCGTCGCCGCCGAAGCGTATCAGCTGGCGGTTCAGCACGGCCACCACGGCAAAGGCGGCCACATTCATCGAGAAGGGGCTGATGCCGATGGCAAGGATATTCCTGAAAATGTACAACTTGGGACGCCACGCATGGCGTTTGAAGCGGATGAACGAGTGCGGCAGCATGAAATGCGCCACGGCCACGGCCGACGACGACGCCATCGAGATGGTGGTGCCCCATGCCGCACCTTTCATGCCCCAGCCCAGGACGCTGATAAACACATAGTCCAGCACGATGTTCAGCACCGCGCCGCCCACCATGATCCACATGCCCTTCATCGGGTAGCCGCTCGAGCGGATAAGGCCTACAAGGTTGAACGTCAGCGTCAACAGGAACATACCCGGCAGCACGATGTACATGTACTCGCACGCCGCGTCAATCACCGACGCCGACGCGCCGTCGGCAAAAAGGTTCATGATGGGGTGCATCCACAGGTAGCCCCCCAGCACGAAGATGAACCCGAACAGGAAGGTCAGCAACACACTGTTGCCCAATATCTTCTCCGCCCAGCGCACATCCTTCCTTCCCAGCACGATGCTCATGCGGGCACTCGAACCGGCACCCACCAGCGACCCGAAAGCATGGATGATGTTCATCACCGGGAACGTGATGGTCAGCGCCGCGAGCAGCATCTTGCCGTCGCCAATGCTGTTCCCCAGAAAAATACGGTCAACGATATTGTAGATCGACGTCACCACCTGGCTTGCCACTGCCGGCAGCGCATACTGCCACAGCAACTTGCCCATCGGCTTGGTCTCCAACTCTTGTATATTGTCCATTTTTCGATAAAAATTTCAATCCTTAACTTTTCTTAACGCCGAAAATAACAAAATATTGCCATCCCCGATTAAAAAATACATCCTTAATCACCAACCATTACATTATCAGCCCTCTAACCCCTGTCCAACCCCTACCCGATACGCCCCTAATTCGGCCGTTCTTATATTGTTCTTATAT
>DGTB01000127.1:0-239 GCA_002394185.1 Bacteroidales bacterium UBA4347
CACCAACTTCGTCTACAGCCGCTACTCCGACATGATCCGCGACCTCCAGAAAGTGCAGTCCAACCTCGAGAGCACCTACATCGCCGACGTCCAGAAGTTCGACGCCCGTGTCAAGGACCTCTCCGGCGACGCCCTCACCCACCAGCTCAACGACTTCTCCGGCCGCCAGGCCGAGAAGATGATGAAGGAGTGGAACAACCTCGACCGCTACCTCCTCGTCAAATACATCGACGGCAACA
>DGTB01000127.1:295-2733 GCA_002394185.1 Bacteroidales bacterium UBA4347
TCAAGAAGGAGAAAGACGGCCGCTTCGAGCGCACCGCCACCGGCATGGCCGTCTTCCCCGAGCAGCCCCAGTACCGCAAAGAGTGGTATCGCATGATCGCCAACGACCACGGCGACGTCATCCGCGAGAAGTAATAATAACATCTCTCTCCCCCTCACAACCCCGCTGCGCCGAATTGCGGAAAACCCTTGCCAACACTGTGTTTTCCACTATTCCGCGCAGCGGGGTTCTTATTATGACGTAATGTTAAATCTTGTTAAAACGTCACCCCCTTGTAGTGTTTCGGAAAAAACGCGGTTATAATAGTAGCAGACAGGCCCAAAAACTATGGCAACGACAAACAACAGATACGACGACTTCGACCGCCTCGTGCAGCGCCACCGCTCCTACATCCGGCGCCTGTGCTGGTGGCATGCCTCCGGGCGCAGCGAGGACTGTGCCGACCTGATGCAGGACTGCCTGGCCGCCCTCTGGCACTTCCGCCACTCCCTGCGGCCCGACGCCTCCCCCGCCCAGGAACGCCTGTGGGTGAAATACCACTGCCGCAGCGTCTTCTCGCATCGGAAACGCCGGTGGGAACCGCAGTTCACCCCCCTCGACGAGGACCGGCTCCCTGCCGAGGAGCCGCCCGACAACCGGGCCGTCATCGAGGAGCTGGCCTGCAACCTCTCCGACCGCGAGCGGCACATCCTCGACCTGATCCTCGACGGCTACTCGCGCTCCGAAATAGCAGCCCTCTTGGACCTCAAGGCCGGGACCGTGACACAGATACGCTTCCGCATCATAGAGAAAATGAAACAGGAATTAAAATAATATACCACCTATGGACAACCAACAGATAGAACAACTCATCGACCGCGAGGCCGCGCGGCGCAGCGCCGCCGACCGCGAGCACCTGGAGCGCCTCGGCAGCGAGCTGACGGCCGACCTGGGCGCCTGGGCCTTCCGCCGCCGCCTCGTGGGCAGCCTGCTGGCCCTCGTGCTGCTCGTGGGCCTGCCCATGGCCTACCACGTCCTCCTCCCCTCGCGCCACGACGCCCTCCTCGTGGCCTGCAACCTCGACGGGCAGGAAGAGGCCGTGCTCCATTGCGCGAACATCATTTTAACATAACAACGACAGTATGAAACGACTATGGATTATCACCGCCGTGCTGCTCGTCGCAGCCATCGTGGGCATCACCGTGTGGCACCTGCTGCCTGCCGGCGACCCCACGGTCAGCGACCTCTACCGGCGCTATGAGCGCCAGCCGGGCGTCCGCGTGGGCTACATCGAGGACTTCCGCCTCGACGATTCGCTCAGTGTCGACGTGGTGACCGTCGAGGCGCTCGACTCCGCCGGATGGCAGTGGATGGCCGCCGAGTTCGCCTTCCCGCCCCTCGACGGGCGCCGCCTCCAGCTCCTCGCCGACGGCAACGACGTGCTGCAGACCTGGCAGTGCGACGACTCGCGCAATTTCGCCTTCCTCTCGCGCCGCGAGAAGGCCCTCTGCATCGTGCAGACCGCCTCGGACCGCGAGTTCGAGCAGGTATTCATGTATCACCTTAAAAAACTGAAAGAATGAACGTCAAGCATAGCTCCCTCCTCGCCGCCCTGTTTGCGGCGTGCCTCGTGGCCACCGCCTGCGGCCCCTCCCGCCACACCGGCCGCGTCTCCGTCGCCCCGCAGCACGACGACCACCATGTCGCCGTCAACCTCCCCGGCCACGAAGACGAGGACCTCCAGCACAGCTTCGGCACCCAGCTGCCCTCCAACACCGTCAGCTACATCGTCGACGGCAGGCAATACTCCGGCGAAATCTCCACCGAGGAAGACCTCACCACCCTCTACCTCAAAATCCTCGGCTTCGCCAAACTGGGCCACAACGTCAGCATCTCCGCCCGCGGCGACAACCCCCAGGGCACCAAGACCGACATCGTCAACTACTCCTCCACCAGCGAGAGCGACGTGACCGTCTGGACCACCCGCATGGTCCGCAAAGGCTACAGCGTCACCATCGACTACGACAAATCCACCCGCACCTACAACTGCACAGCCTTCAAACGGAAATAACCGGTTATCAATTCAATAAATGTTTCACCTTAAAAAAACACAAACACAATGAAAAAAGCATTTGCCATCCTGGCAGTCATTGCCACTGTCGCCCTCGTGGGCTGCAGCAAGTCGAAAGACTGCAACTGCAAGGTCACCCAGACCGTGCCCGGCGGCGAGCCCATGGTCACCAACGTCACCTACACCGCCGACGACGGCGACTGCGACCAGTTCAACAGCACCACCACCGTCAGCGGTATGCAGCAGACCATCAAGTGCGACTGAACGAAGAAGCTCTTGTTCAAATGTTAAAAAGGGCCGGAGGCGCAGCGTATCCCGCTGTGCCTCCGGCTTTTTCCGCCTGCCCCTCGCCCCTGTCCCCACCCCCCACCCGAAACCTACCCGAGAC
>DGTB01000114.1 GCA_002394185.1 Bacteroidales bacterium UBA4347
TATCGGGGGCGTATCGGGTAGGGGTCGGGTGGGAGAGGGAAAGGTGGGGTGTGGATAATTTTTTTGTTTCTATATTAAAAAAAAATCGTATCTTTGCAGTTTAAATAAACCGCAGGAGAATGTGATGGAAAAAGAGGAAATAGGAAAGAAATATATTGATTTGCAGCAGATTCTGGCCGACAAGGGAGTCCGCCTGCCGGGCTTCGTCTTGCGCTGGGCGGAGCGGTTGTTGCATATCAACGAGATAAACGAGACCATCTACCAGGACCGCGAATATTTCGGTCTGGACTTTGTCTATGCCTTTACCGAGGGCAAGGAGCCGTGGAATCTGGGCCTCGACGTGCAGGTGCACGGATTGGAGAATGTGCCCGCCGAGGGCAACCAGATGGTGGTGGGCAACCATCCGCTGGGTGGCCCCGACGGACTGGCGCTGATGGGCGCCGTGGGCCGCGTGAGGAAGGATATCAAGTTTCCGGTGAACGATTTCCTGTGTTATCTGCCGGGCCTGAAGGAACTCTTTGTGGCTATCGACAAGGTGAACAAGACCAAGGCTTTGGCTAACCTCGAGCAGGCTTTTGCCGACGCCAAGATGCTGCTCTATTTCCCTGCCGGCGCCTGCTCGCGCCGCATCAAGGGCGTGGTGCAGGACCTGGAGTGGAAGCCTACCTTCGTGAAGAAGGCCGTCAAGTATGGCCGCGACATCGTTCCGGTGTTCACCGACGCCCTCAACCGTAGCCGCTTCTACACGGTGGCCAACATACGCAAACATCTGGGAATCAAGTTTAGCTACGAGATGGCCATGCTGCCCGCCGAGATGTTTGCCCAGCGCGGCAAGACCTTCTCCATCACCTTCGGCAAGCCCATAGCGGCCTCTACGTTCGACAAGCGCCACACGCCTGCCGAATGGGCTGCCCTGCTGCGCGAGCATGTGTACAAACTGAAACTCAATCCCGCAGCCGAATTCGCATATTGAACCGATAAAAAACGAGAAAAGAGAACCGAAAATGGATTTATCATACATAGCACCGCCCGTTGACCGGGAGCTCATCAAGAAGGAGTTGAAACAGAAACATTTCCTTCGCAAGAGCAACTATGGCAACAAGGAGATCTACGTCACCACGGCCCACCTTTCGCCCAACATTATGAGGGAGATAGGCCGCTTGCGCGAGTTGAGCTTCGCCACCGACGGCGGCGGCAGCGGCAAGGAGGTGGACATCGACATGTACGACACCCTCGACGACCCCTACTGCTGCAAGCAACTCTTTGTGTGGAGCCCTGAGGACGAGGAGATTGTCGGCGCCTACCGCTTCATCCACGGCAGCAACATGATGCGCCGCGAGGACGGCTCCATAGTCACCCCCACGGCCGACCAGTACCAGTTCAGCGAGCTGTTCATCAACGAGTACCTGCCCTATACCGTCGAGCTCGGGCGTGCCTTTGTGCAGCCCGCCTACCAGCCCGGCAACAACCTCCGCAAAGGCCTCTACAGCCTCGATAACCTGTGGGACGGCCTGGGGTGCCTGATACTGGAGATACCCGAGACGCGCTACTTCTTCGGCAAGATAACGATGTACGGCGACCTGGACCGCAAGGCACGCGACCTCATCCTCTTCTTCTACCAGAAGCATTTCCCCGACCGCGACGGCCTGGTGTGGCCCTACGAGAGGGTCAGCATCGAGAGCGACTACAACGAGCTGGTGCAGCTCTTCACCGGCCGCAACTACAAGGAGGACTACCAGATCCTACTCCATGCGGTGCGCGAGCGCGGCTGCACGGTGCCGCCGCTCATCAATGCCTATATGAACCTTACGCCCACCATGCGCTCCTTCGGCACCTGCCCCAACCACCACCTGCTGGGCACCACGGACACGGGTATCCTCATCACCCTCAACGATTTGTTCCCCGAGAAGCGCCGCCGTTACATCGACAGCTACGAGGAGCGCAACCAGAAGCTGGACCGCCGGCGCCTCTTCGGCATCAACATGAAGCTGCTGCCGTGGTGGAAGAAGCAGGCCAGCGAGGAGGAGAAGGTGGCGATGAAGGAGTTGAAGACCCTGAAGGATAAGCAGCGCGAGCTGAAGCAGGAGTTGAAAAAAATGAAACGAGCCAACCGAAAACAGCAGTGACAATGAAGATAAGCAGCGCAGTGTTCAGTATCAGTAGTCCCGACTACCGCAAGTGCCCGTCGGACGGGAGGCCGGAATATGCCTTCATCGGACGCAGCAATGTGGGCAAATCGTCTCTTATCAACATGCTGACGGGTGTGAAAGGCCTGGCCAAGACATCCGGCCGTCCGGGCAAGACGCAGCTTATCAACCACTTCTTGATCAACAACGAGTGGTATCTGGTGGACCTGCCGGGCTATGGCTATGCGCGCACGTCGAAGGCTTCGCGCGAGAAGTGGGGGACCATGATGCGTGAGTATTTTCTGCATCGCGAGGAACTCACCAACGTGTTTGTCCTGATTGACAGTCGCATTCCCCCGCAGCGCATCGACTTGGAATTCATTAATTTTCTCGGCGAGAACGGTATCCCGCTGTCTTTGGTTTTCACCAAGGCCGACAAGGAGAGCCAGCGCGAAGTGCAGGCCAACATGAAGGCCATGAAGAAGGCATTGTCGGAGATGTGGGAAGAGTTGCCTCCGATATTCCTCACCTCGTCGCTCAACGGTATGGGCCGCGATGCGGTGCTGGACAGTATAGAGAGTATTAACGAAACACTAAAATAACTATGAAACGATTGATTTTGACTGCAGCTGTATTTGTGATGACCATCTGCGCCAGTGCACAGCAGGTGGCGGACTTGGAGAAGGCAATATTGAATGTTCACCGCGAAAACGGCATGCAGCACGGCATGTTGTCGGTGTGTGTGTATAACATAACGAAGGGGCAGGAGGTGTACAGTTACAACTCGCAGATGTCGATGACCCCAGGTTCGGTGAACAAGCTGTTTACCACCGGAGTGGCTTTTGCCCGTCTCGGTAGCGATTTCCGTTTCACTACGCATATAGGTATCCGTGGCAACATTGACCGCGAGGGTGTGTTGCACGGCAACATATATATTATTGGCGGCGGCGACCCGATGCTGGGCTCCTATCGTTACCGACAGACTTCGCCCGATTCGCTGTTCGACGGATGGACCCGCGCTTTGAAGAAGAAAGGCATCAAGCGCGTCGACGGGCGCATCTGCTATCATGTGGGCATTTTCGACGAGCAGCCGTTGCACGACAGCTGGCCGTGGGGAGATGTGGGCAATTATTATGGCGCCGGTGTCAGTGGACTAAACTTCCACGAGAACATGTATTTCGTCTATTTCAACCCCGGCAACAAAGTGGGTTACCCGGCTTCGAGTGTCAGGGTGTCGCCCAAGAATATCAATGTGCATGGCACCTGCGAGGTGACCACAGGTCCGGAAGGTTCGGGCGACAATGTGATTATCTACGGCAGCCCTACCAGTTCGGAACGTCTATATCGTGGCACTGTCCCCCTGGGGAAGAACGATTTCCGTGTGCGCGGAGCCTTGCCGAACCCTGCCAAGCAGTGCGCTGATTTGTTTGCTTCCTATCTTCGCACCCATGGCGTCAGTATCTCGTCCAACTCGATGCAGGTCTTTTCCCAGCCCGACAGCTTGCGCATGGTGCTGGACTATTTCAGCAGCGACTACTATACAATTGCGCAGTATACCAACCTCACCAGCAACAATATCTATGCCGAGTCCATTTTCAAGTATCTGGGCTATGCCAAGTATGGCAAAGGAAGTTTCAGCAATGGCAGCAAGGTGGTGATGGACTACTTCAGGGAGAAGAAGCTTGAGACAGGCGGCGTGAAGGTGGTTGACGGAAGCGGACTGTCCCCACGCAACAGAGTGACGACCGACTTCGTGTGCCGCTACCTGATGGCGGTCAGCAAGGAGTCGTTCTTTAACGACTTTATACGCTCGTTGTCGAAGGTAGGGGAGAACGGCACGGCCAAGCACCTGCTGTCCAACCTGCCTGCCGGCATGACGGTGCGGGTGAAGACGGGCACGATGGACGGAGTGAAGGCCTATGCCGGATATATCGACGCCGCCAATGGCGACCGCTTGGCGTTTGCCATCATCAGCAATGGCCACGAGTTGTCGTCGGCTGCGGCAGGAGAGAAACTCAACAAGATTTTACAGAAGGTGGTCAGCATCTACTAACCCTCTGGCGGGCATCACCGTGGTTGCGGCTTCGCGTCCGCCCTTGATGCTGACGATGGTGTTTTTGCTTCATAGTGTAGTGCGTTTTTGTTAATAATAATTCCGTTTTGGAGTTGTGCGCTCTACAAGGCTGATTGTCAGTATGGTGTTGTCTGGAAGCCCCTGTTCGTAATACGAAAAAAGGAAATTAATGCTTTGCTTTGACGATTTTCTTTGTGAAGGTGTCGTCGTCGGTAACAATTTGCAGGATGTAGATACCGTCGGGGAAATGCCGAAGGTCGATTTGGCGAGCTTCGTCGTCAATGAAGTATTCCGCCATCATTCTGCCTCGGATGTTGAATAATTGTATTTTTTTTATGTTTCCGGTCTGGCCCGCAAAGTTAATGATGCCTGTGGTGGGGTTGGGGTAGAATGCAGGCTCGAGGAATATGATGCTGTCTCCAGTCAGTTGCAAGTTTATCCAGTGGTAGCGTTTCCGAAGCCAGTCTTTCATAAGGAAAATATGGTTGTCGTAGTCGTAGTCGAGGTTCCATCGAAGACGTTCTCGTACCAGGGCAGGGTAGATGTGGTTTGCGATGGAGTCGATAAGTAATTTCGTGTTGTGGAAAGACAATGGGTGGTTGGCGGCAGTCAACTGTTTCCATCGCGAGATGAGGCGGCGTTGGAACCAAGGGTCGTTGAAGAGTTGCTGCCAGAAAGGCGAGCCGGTGTTCGAGCCGTTGGCGAACTGCCATTGGTCGTGGTGCGAGCGGTCGGAGAAGTCGTTGCCATAGGCAAAGTTGAAATCCCACAATGGCCCTGCACATAATTCACCATCACGGTCTTTGTGGAAGAATGTGCTTAACTGGTAAGCATCGACGTTGGAGGCTAATTCGTTGATGATCATATAGTCCACAAACGATTCCTCGTCAATCATTGACGGGTATCCGACGAGACTGGTATCGCCATCGGCTACAGCTTGTTGGAAACGGTCGAAGTAGGAATGAATGTAATGGACCTGTGCCGGGACAGCCTTCGACGGTTTGGGGTCGTGGAGGATATAGATTACATAGTTGTCGGGTAGGCTTGACGGGGTCGCCCATGCCATGGGTTCGCCCTGATTGGCACGGTCGGCCTTGAAGATGTAGCCTCCTGTCACGGCAGGCTCGACGGTGTCGGTGGCTGCCAGCTTGGCAATGTCTACACGATGACGGTCGATTTTTATCTTCTCGGTGAGCATGTAGAGACCGCGGTAGTCGCCGTTGACAAACACCTCACAATAGTGGGTACGGGGCGCGTAGTGGCCGGTGCGTCGCCCGAGAGTGTAGGTAAGGCAGTCTCGAAGGTAACATGGGTCAGAGTATATGGAATTCAGTACCCAGTCGTTCTCTTTGGGCAAACCCATGAGGCTGACATTGTTGTTTGTGCCGTCGGCATGCCTGGTCTCCAGTCCGTAGGATTTCTTTTCCGAAAATTGTGACGTGGATCCTCGTGTCTCGATGCCGATGTGGCCATCATAGTTGAGACAGGTCGGATTGGTGCTGTCAGACAGGTGATTTGTGGTTTGATCGTTTACATATATGATTTTCATCCATGCACCTACTTTGGGTTCATCGACGATGGACATGGGCTGTCCATTGGACGGGTCGGGGTCTGTCTGAATGATGACGATGGGCAGGTGCGAAGAAAAATTTTCCTGCCCGTATAGGCTACTGATGTGCCATACGAGCAGGAAGAAAATGGTGAACCTCTTTCCCATGATAGGTGGTTCCTGTTACCTATCGAATCAGGAAGGAGAACTTGTTGAAGTTCTTCAGGGCTATGCCGGTGCCGCGGGCGACGGCGCGCAGGGGGTCGTCGGCGATGTGCACTTGCAGTTTGGTCTTGCTGCTCACGCGCTGGTCCAGGCCGCGCAGCAGGGCGCCGCCACCGGCCAGGTAGATGCCGGTCTTGTAGATATCGGCGGCCAGCTCGGGGGGCGTGGCGGCGAGGGTGTCGAGGATGGCCTGCTCGATCTGGGCGATAGAGCGGTCGAGGGCGTGGGCAATCTCCTTGTAGTTGACGCTGATTTCCTTGGGCAGACCGGTCAGCAGGTCGCGGCCCAGGGTGCGGAAGTCCTCGGGAGGATCGGCCAGCTCGCTGACGGCGGCGCCGACGGCAATCTTCACCTTCTCGGCCATGCGCACACCGATAATCATGTTGTGCTGGCGCTTCATGTAATCCACCACATTGTCGTTGAACACGTCACCGGCCACGCGGATGGAGTTGTTGCAAACGATGCCACCCAGCGAGATGACGGCAATCTCGGCCGTGCCGCCTCCGATGTCCACCACCATGTGGCCCTCGGGTTGCAGCACGTCGATACCGATACCGATGGCGGCGGCCATGGGCTCGTGGATCATGCGGATTTCCTTGGCACCGGCCTGCTCGGCGCTTTCGCGCACGGCACGTTCTTCGACGTTGGTGATGCCGCTGGGGATGCAGATGACCATGCGGAGCGACGGCGGCAGGATGGAACGGTTGACATTGGTCATGCCGATGAGTTCGCGGATGAGGTGCTGCGCCATCTCGAAGTCGGCGATGACGCCTCCGCGCAACGGGCGCACTGTCTCGATGTTCTTGTTGTCGGTGCGGCCGTCCATGCGCTGGGCTTCCTTGCCAACAGCAATGATTTTGTTGTTGTTGCGGTCGTAGGCGACGATACTCGGCTCGTCGATTACCACCTGGTCGTTATATATGACAATGGAGTTGGCGGTGCCAAGGTCCATTGCTACTTCGCGGTTGAAGAATGATAAAAGTCCCATTTGTACTGATTAATGTTTAAAGTGTCTCTTGCCTGTTATTGCCATACCCATGTGGTTCTTCTCGCAGAAGTCGATGCTGTCCTGGTCGTGAATGCTGCCGCCGGGATGGGCCACGGCGACGATGCCGGCCTCGTGAGCAATCTCCACACAGTCGGGGAAGGGGAAGAAAGCGTCGCTGGCCATGACGGCCCCGTTGAGGTCAAAGTTGAAACTCTTGGCCTTGGCGATGGCCTGACGCAGGGCGTCGACGCGGCTGGTCTGGCCTGTGCCGCTGGCGTAGAGCTGACGGCCCTTGGCCAGCACGATGGCGTTGCTCTTCGTATGCTTGACGAGGATGGTGGCGAAAGCCAGATCCTCGGCCTGCTCTTTCGTTATCTTGGTGCTGGTGACGCTCTTCTGCATCTCCTCGGCGGTGGGCACCACGGTGTCGCGGTCCTGCACGAGCACACCGTTGAGCACGGAGCGGAACATGGGGTCGGCCATCTTGAAGCCTTTACGCTTGAGGATGATGCGGTTCTTCTTGCCGCGCAGCACGGCGAGGGCCTCCTCGTCGTAGTCGGGGGCAATGCACACCTCGAAGAAAATCTTGTGCATCTCGTCGGCCACCTCCTTGGTCACCTTCTGGTTGCAGATGAGCACGCCGCCGAAGGCGCTGACGGGGTCGCCGGCCAGGGCGTCCTTCCAGGCCTCGAGCAGGGTGGGACGCACGGCCATGCCGCAGGCGTTGTTGTGCTTGAGGATGGCGCAGGCGGTCTGGCCTGCAAAGTCGTCGATGAGGGCGCAGGCGGCGTCGATGTCGCCCAGGTTGTTGTAGCTGATTTCCTTGCCGTTGAGCTTCTCGAAACAACCTTCCAGGTCGCCGTAGAAGACGCCTTTCTGATGGGGGTTCTCGCCGTAGCGGAGCACTTCGCCGTGACGGCAGCTCTGCTTGAAGACGGGCAGATGCTCGGCCTCGTTGAAGTGGTTGAAAATGGCGGTGTCGTAGTGGCTGCTGACGTTGAAGGCATAGGCCGCGAAGCGGTGGCGCTGCTCGAGGATGGTGCAGCCGTCCTGCTCCTGGTAGAGTTTCAAGAATTCGGCGTAGTAGTCCACAGCGGGTACGATGACCACGTCGTTGAAATTCTTGGCGGCGGCGCGGATGAGGCTGATGCCGCCGATGTCGATTTTCTCAATGATGTCCTGCTCCGAGGCACCGCTGGCCACCGTCTGCTCGAAGGGGTAGAGGTCGACGATGACGAGGTCAATCTCGGGAATCTCGTATTCGGCCAGCTGCTCGCCGTCGCTGTACATGTCGCGGCGGGCCAGAATGCCACCGAACACCTTGGGGTGCAGCGTCTTCACACGGCCGCCCAGAATCGAGGGGTAGCCCGTGAGGCTCTCCACGGCAATGGGTTCGATGCCGAGGTCATGGATGAATTTGTAGGTGCCGCCGGTGGAGTAGATGGTCACTCCCTGGGCGTCAAGAGCGCGAACGATGTCCTCCAAGCCGTCCTTGTAGAAGACCGAGATGAGGGCTGATTTTATGCGTTTGGGTTCCATATTATTGTTTTTATTTATTCTATATTTTATAGAATCCATTGTCTACGTGCCTATTAACAGGCACGCAGTGCAATGGTTGCAAGTTGCAAATATACGCTTTTTTTCGGTCCTGCAAAAACTTTTTTTTGCCGACAGCGTCTATTTTGTATGTCGATGCTCAGTCGCCGAACTCGATGCCCACGCCCTTGGCGGTGTGCACCAGGCGGCTGTCGGGGCAGACGAGGTTCTGCTCGCGCACGGCCTCCTCCAGGGGTATGCCGACCACGTCGGGGTGGTGGTAGGCCACCATCTGGCCGAAGCGTCCTTCCATGACGAACTCCATGGCGCGGACGCCGAACTCGGTGGCCAGCACACGGTCGAAGGCTATGGGGGTGCCGCCGCGCTGCAGGTGGCCCAGGATGGTGTAGCGTATGTCGTGCTCCACGCCCGCGGCCTTGAGGTCGACGGCCAGCTGCTCGCCCACGCCGCCCAGCTTGACGTGCTGGTAGCCCACCTCGCCGGTCTCCGTGCCGGTCACCGTGCCGCCCTTGGGCATGGCGCCTTCGGCAACGACGATGATGCAGTAGCCGCGGCGTTTGTTGTAGCGCTGCTCGATCTTGGCTTTCACCTTGTCGATGTCGTACGGAATCTCCGGAATGAGGCACACGTCGGCGCCGCCGGCGATGGCCGAGTGGAGGGCTATCCAGCCCGCGTCGCGACCCATCACCTCGAGGATGAACACGCGGTTGTGGCTCGCCGCCGTGGTGACGAGCTTGTCGATGGCGTCGGTGCATATCTGCACGGCGGTCTGGAACCCGAAGGTGTAGTCGGTGAGCGAGAGGTCGTTGTCGATGGTCTTGGGCACACCCACGATGTTCAATCCCTTCTTGCTGAGGCCGAGGCTGATGCGCTGGCTGCCGTCGCCGCCGATGTTGATGACGGCGTCCACGCCCATGTACTGCAGCTTGCGCAGCATCTCGTCGCTGCGGTCCACGGTGGTCCAGCTGCCGTCGGCGTTCTTCACCGGCCACGCAAAGGGGCCGCCCTTGTTGGTGGTGCCCAGTATGGTGCCACCCTGTATCTGCAGTCCCTCGACGGTCTTCTCGTCGAGCATCACAATCTCTGTCGGTTCGCGCAGCACGCCGTTGAACGACTCCACGCAGCCGATGACCTCCCAGTCGCTCGCCTGCGCGGCACGCTTCACGATGCCGCGGATCACCGCGTTCAGTCCGGGGCAGTCGCCGCCGCCGGTCAGTACCATTACACGTTTCAGTGCCATATAATATTGTTTTTATTATTCCTTATTTATTATGCACCGCATTGGGCAACATGCCGTTACGCCGACGGGCTGCCTGCGGTGCGGGCTACAAATATACAAACTTTTTTCCATCCTCACCAGAAAAACGCAAAAAAAATCTCTCGCACGTCACTCGGGTTTCCCCCATGGGGTAACCCCGGGTTCATGACACCTAAACTCCTTGTTAACCCCCTATCAACTCCCTACCAACTCCCTACCAACTCCCACCACGGTAGGATTTGGTGGGTTGTTGGAAAGGTTAAAATCGGCTGTTTTAACTTTTATTAGTAAAGTTCGCCCATGTCCCGTTGTTTTGTCCCCCTCCCTGTAGTGACGCTGCATGCCGCGTCTCTACAATGGGGAGATGATGAAAAAAATGCTAAAAAATGAGATTTTTTTTGCCGGATGAAAAAAAAGTTGTATCTTTGCATCCGATTTGAATGGCCAACGAGACGATTGTGATGCTCTTTCGCTCCTGGGATTCAGTCGGTTATGAAATTGAAAATAATAAAGACATGGCAAAGAAAAATAAAGACGCACGCGTTCAAGTCATCCTTGAGTGCACCGAACAGAAGGCAAGCGGCGTTCCCGGTATGAGCCGCTACATCACCACCAAGAACAAGAAGAACACTCCTGAGCGCCTCGAGCTCAAGAAGTACAACCCCTTCTTGAAGAAAATGACCGTTCACAAAGAAATCAAGTAAAAGAATAGGAGAGATAAACTATGGCAAAGAAAGTTGTTGCTACCCTGAAAACCAGCACTGGTAAAAGCTACGCAAAAGTGATCCGCATGGTTCGTTCTCCCAAGACCAACGCCTACGTCTTCCAGGAGGAAATCGTCCCCTCGGACAATGTGCAGGAGTATCTGAAAAAGAAATAATCACCGTTACGAAGGTAATAATTTTTTTCATACGCTTTTGTTTTGGCCTCTGGAGCAGTCTTGCTCCGGAGGTTTTTTTATGTGGTAAACGTCTGTATTTCTGTGTTGTTTGCTATAGTTAACATCTGTTTGTTGAAAAAAAACGGTCCGATATTTTGTCCGGTATGGTGAAATGTGCGTATTTTTGCATCGTAATTCAGTTCATTCAATTATTAATTAAAAATCAAAAAAAATGAAAAAGATTTTATCAATCATGGCAGTGGCAGCCGTTATGCTGTTTGCCGGAAAAGCAAATGCTCAGATTAGCATCCACGCTGGTTATCAGAATTATTCGATGACCGTCGATGCCCCCATCGTTGGTTCCACCACCGCGAGCGAAGGCGGTTTCTACATCGGTGGTACCTACGACTACAAAGTTGGTGCCGGCCTCGGTGTCGCCCCCGGTCTGTACTTCGCCTATGTCGAGGACATTATGGACCTCCGTGTGCCTATTCTGCTCAACTATGGCATCAACATGGATGAGATTGGCATCAGCGTCTTTGCAGGTCCCCAGATCAACTTCGGCGTTGCCGGCGATATGTATGGCGACGACAGCAACTTCAACCGTTTTGACCTCGGCCTCACCTTTGGTCTGCAGCTGAGCTACAACAACATCTACCTCGAGGGTGGCTACAGCCTCGGCCTGCTCAACCGTTGGAAAGATGCTCCGGACGATTGCAGCACCAAGACCAACCAGTTCTTCGTGGGTGTTGGCTACGGCCTCTAATCTCCGGGACTGATATTGCAAAACACTAAAGTATGCGGGGCGACGAATGTCGCCCCGCACTTTTTTTTGTGCCGTTTGCGATATTTTTTGTATCTTTGTTGCTTGGTTTGTTGCCCTCGTGTCGGGGCAAGGCTTTGATTATGAATATATAATAATACTATAATAATGGGTTACAACGAATATAAGCAGCTTAATTTGACCCAAATCGGCGAGGATATCCGCCGCTATTGGGAGGAGAATGAGACTTTTGAGAAAGGCCAGCGCCTCAGCGAAGGGCATCCCTCGTTCGTGTTCTACGACGGCCCCCCGTCGGCCAACGGCAAGCCCGGCATCCACCACGTGATGGCCCGCACCATCAAAGATGTCTTCTGTCGCTACAAGGCTCAGAAGGGCTTCCATGTGGACCGCAAGGCCGGCTGGGACACCCACGGCCTGCCCGTGGAGCTCGGCGTGGAGAAGAACCTCGGCATCACCAAGGAGGATATCGGCAAGAAGATTTCTGTCGACGACTACAACCGCGCCTGCCGCACCGAGGTGCTGAAATACAAGGACCTCTGGGACGAACTGACCCGCCAGATGGGCTACTGGGTCGACCTGAAGAACCCCTACATCACCTTCGACAACGAGTACATCGAGACCCTCTGGTACCTGCTGAAGAAGCTCTACGACAAGGGCCTCCTCTACAAGGGCTACACCATCCAGCCCTACAGCCCCGCCGCCGGCACGGGTCTCTCGAGCCACGAACTCAACATGCCCGGCTGCTACCGCGACGTGAAGGACACCACCTGCGTGGCCATGTTCAAGATGAAAGAGGAAAGTGAAAAGTGGAAAGATATTTTTGGTGACCAACTTTCCACTTTACACTCTCCGCTTTCCACTTATGCCATCGCCTGGACCACCACCCCCTGGAC
>DGTB01000003.1 GCA_002394185.1 Bacteroidales bacterium UBA4347
TTGGAATGGAGATTATCCGCTGCTGCACGTCCTTCATTACGTCGCTCAGCACGCTGCCGAAGAGCGCCTCGTCGTAGTTGCCCGTGTTGGGCGTCATCTGGCAGAAGAACTGTGTCTGTGCCTCAGCCCCTTCGGGGAACTGCGAACCCTCGTAGCGCGTGCGTGTGCACTCCTGTTCCCGGATCCCAAGGGCATGATATATGAAGCTGGTTTCCATTCCGTACTTTATTTTTTCCCATTCACAATACGAAATGCCAGCTTCTTTTATTGTAACTTACCTACGCATTTGTCGGAAGAACCCAACATAGTCGGCCTCACGGTCGGTGCCTAATGCAGCAAGGCCTTTCTCTATGATAACATCTTGAAAATCATCTGTCATGCCGCAATGATAGTGTTTTTTTCAATGCGGCAAAAAAACGCACCGGTTATTCTGACCGATGCGTTTTGTTTTTGGATATAAACAGGTTATAGCTTCTCCTTGAAAAAATACTGAATCTTAGCCGAAATCATATCCACATATTCTTTCACGAAATACGTACGAATGTGTGTGGCTCCTGGTACGATGAACAACTCCTTGTCGGCTGTGCGGTTGGCTTTTGCGAAGGCTTCTTCCGACATGTAACGGCTGTCGGCAATCTCACCTGCAATGATGAGCAGGGGTTGGTCGATGAGGTCAGCATGGTCGGTTGCATCCCAAGCCATCATGTCCATCAATGAGCTTTTCAGGTATGTGCCTGGGGCATGGGGGCTTTTATGTGTCACACCGTAGTAAAAATAACCGTCGCGATAAAGATCGACCTTGATTTGCCGTGCTTCCTCGGGCGTCCAGTTCATGAATCCGGCCAGTTCGGGATCGGCTCCTGCGGCTTCCTTTTGGCGGGCAAGACAGGCATCGCGCTGGCGTTCCATGATGTTGTCCATCTGTGTGCGCATATAGCCGTTGCGGCGCACGTCACCTGTGTTGAAAAGGCTCAGCGTGCCCACGGCTTTAATGCGCTTGTCGACTTGTGCCGTGGCAAAGGTGTAGCCGCCGCCACCGCAGATGCCGAAAGCACCGATACGTTCCTTATCGACACCAGGGTAGTTCTGGATGAAGTCAATGGCTCCCATGATGTCGCCCATGCGGTTGGCTGGTTTGTCGGTTCGGCGTGGCTCGCCTCCGCTCTCACCCTGATAGCGTGCATCAAAGGCGATAGTGATAAACCCCGCTTCGGCCAGTTTTTGGGCATAAAGGCCTGCCACTTGGTCCTTGCTGCCCCCGTTGGGATGGGCCACCACTACGGCAGCGTAGGTTTTCTTTGGGTCGTAGCCCGCAGGAGTATAGACATTGGCCACCACATCGATGCCCTCAATCTTATAGCTAACCCGACGGATGTTTACCTGTCCTGGCACATTCTCATTGATGGCGTCTTCATAAATGAGGCCCATCGTATTCGGCGTGAGGGTAGGGCCTTCATCGCCATAGGTTTGGGATTTCACTGCTGTTGCTGTCATGATCAAAAGGCTTAGAATGAGGAGTTTTTTCACGGTAAAGACTTTTTACAGATTTTTGTCAAAGAACGGCACAATATACTCGAACGCCTCACTGACGAACGGTGCCAAGTCGTACATGTCGAAGTGGCTGGCCTCAGGAATGACATGCATCTCCTTATTACTGTGCGGCACGGCATTGAATACCTCGGTCGAAGCCTCGCGGCTCCAGGCATTCTCGCCCGTGATGACGAGAAAGGGCTTCGTCATGTCTTTCATGATGTTCACCACGTTGTATTTCACCAGTTCCAGTTGGCTCCACGCCACCACTTGATTCGACCAGCGAGGATGCGTGCCGCGCGAAGTGTAATAATAGGCGGCACCCTCGTCGAAGGCGCGGGGCATGAAATTAAGGTGCATCAAACCGCCTTTGCCTTGCTCGTAGGCCTCCTTTGCAGCCTTCACCTCGCCCTCGGGACGGAAGAATCCGGCCATGGCCGATTTTGAGATATCGGCAATGGCGGGGACGATGGCCGTGACGGCTTTCAGCCGAGGCTCCTTCACACCTGCCACCGACATATACGAGCCAGAACCACAGATGCCAAGACCGCCAATGCGCTCAGCATCTACATAGGGCAGACTTGCCAGATAATCCACAGCCCCCTCGATGTCGCTCTCCTTAACGTCGGGCAGTTCCTGCTGACGCGGCTCACCCTCGCTTTCGCCAAAATACGTGCCGTCGAAGACCAAGGTGACATAGCCTGCTTCGGACAGCCGCTCGGCATAGACCGACTGCGCTTGTTCCTTCACCGACAGCATCGGTCCCGTGACGACGATGGCAGGATAATTGTTGCTAAGACAGAAATTTTCGGGCAGGCGAAGCAACCCCGCCAATCTGGTGTTCAATTGCTTGTTTACAAATACTATTTTTTGTGTTTCCATAGATTTGATGTTTTGCTTATAATCCTTTCGTTTTCAGCCACTCGAAAACCAAGTCTGCAAGCTCGGCGTTGTTCTTCTCTTGGAACAAGAAGTGGCTGTTGCCGTGGATGCCTTGGTCGGGCAGGTAGATGACCGTGGCGTCGCCGCCATCCTGATTATAATGCTCGGCGAAGTCGCGACACTGGTTCAGCACCATCTGCCAGAAGCCTGTGGACTGGATGTCTTCAGGACCGTTCATGATGTTGTCGCCAAAGAGGAAGAGCATCGGCACCTTGGCCTCGACAAACTTCTGGTACTCGGGCGAGCCTACCATCGGGGCGAACCCCGGCTCCACAGCCACGATGGCCGCGATGTTGGTGGCATCGGTGGCCCAGCCCACGCGACCGCCTTGCGAGTGGGTGACATAGACGCTTTTCTTGCCCGTCATCTTCTGCACGTCGGCGAGCACGTCGCTCAGCACGCTGCCGAAAAGTGCCTCGTCGTAGTTTCCCGTGTTGGGCGTCATCTGGCAGAAGAACTGTGTCTGAGCCTCAGCCCCTTCGGGGAACTGCGAACCCTCGTAGCGTTCGGGAGCCACGCGGCCAATGCGGAAGTGGGTGTACCAGGCCTGCTCGCCCACTTTGAATCGTGGGCCGTCGACGTCGCCGGGGTCGTTGACAATCATCTCGGTGGCTGCAGCGGCACCGCGGCGCGGCTGGTCGACAAGGAAGGTGGAATAGCCCTTGCGCAGGAAGAGGTCGGCCCAGCCTTCACGTCCGTCGGGCGTCGACTGCCAGCCGGTGCGCGTCTGGCCGTAGCCGTGCAGGAAGACGACGGGGTTGCCGTTGCCGCCGGCGGGAACCTGATAGAAGGTGTTGGCGTGATCCACGTGTGTTGTGGTGCCTTTGCGGGTGGGGTCCATCCAGTTCTGCGTGGGGTCGTAGTCGCCCGGAATGGGGTCGGTGACGCGTCCGCCGGACGAGAAGACGCCCTGTTTCTCGATGACGAGGCCCGCCGTGGCGGTCTCATCTTTCTGGTTGCAGCACGAAGTAAAGATAATGGCTGCCAGCGCCAACGCGCCGATAATAAAGGTCTGTTTTTTCATTGTGGTTTATTCTTTGGGTGAGTTAGTTTTACATATAATTGCCATATAATTGACCATTAATTAATGGATAATTCATGGTAATTTGTGTTTAAAAATGCAGATTTATTCTTTTGGTAACTTGTTGTATTCCTCTTTGCTCAGCAGTTCGAACCATTCCACGCCGGGGCGGTCGGGGTTGCTGTTGGCGGCAATGTGGGCGAAGCGGCTGCCCGGGGTGGCGCCGTGCCAATGCTTCACGTCCGGCGGACACATCGCCACGTCGCCCGGATGCATCACCTCGACGGGCTGCCCCTCGATCTGGTGGTAGCCGATGCCGTCGGTGCAGATGAGCACCTGTCCGCCAGCGTGCGTGTGCCAGGCATTGATGACTCCCGGTTCAAAGACCACATAGTGCATCCCCGGTCCGCCGCAGACGTTGCTCTCGGTGGTGAGGTCGGAGAGGCGGATGGCGCCGTTGAAGGTGGGCAGCGTCAGCATCTCGTCGCCCGGACGGAACATCAGCCCGTCGGCATTCGCCTCGCCGCGCTCGGCAAATTCCACGGTCTCAAGGTTGTTGTAGTACTCATCCGAAACCGTATTGTCGCCGTCGTTGTAGTCCTCAGTGGGTTGCCACGAAGCGTCGTAGACCACCATCTGAGAGAACCAGCTGTCCTTAGTGGCCCCGTGCCAGTGGCGTACCCCGGCGGGGATTTGCAGCACGTCGCCGCGACGCAAAATCTGGGCGGGTTTGCCCTCCTCCTGATAGAGCCCCACGCCGTCGGTCACCAGCACCACCATGCCGCCGTGGCGGTGCCAGCCGCTGTGGGCTCCAGGGGCGAAGGTGACGGTGTTGGTCGTCGGGAAGTTGAAAACGGTGTCGGTCTGGATCATCGGCCGCAGGAAAGCCTCGCCCGTGAAGGCTGCCGACTCGATGCGTTCGCCCACGGGGAAAGTCAGCTCCTCACGCGTAGTGCCCGTCGCTGCCGACTCTTTTTTGCCTGCGCAGGCGGCCACAGTCAAAGCCGTCAGCGCAATCATCGTAATGTTGTGAATCAGTCTCATAACGTTCAAAATTTAAAATTGCAAAATTACGCACTTTTTTCCAAACAGTCCCTGTCAAAATGTCGGTGATTGCTTACAATTTTGCCGTCGCTATTTCGCGGCCAGCCAGCAGCCAGCAGCCCGCGGCCATCACGGCGGTGGCGACGAGGAAGAGGGGCGTCAGCGGCTCGCCGAGCAGCAGGAACGACAGGGCGGCACCGATGAAGGGGGCAAAGGCGTAGTAGGTGCTGGTGCGGGCAGCGCCGATGGTGCGCTGGGCATAGGTATAGCAATAGATGCTCAGACCGTAGGCTACGAAACCGAGCAGCAACAGGATGGCGATATGTTTCGCCATTGGGAAACCCTCGTCGATGGCCAGCGCAATGCACAGGGCCTCGAGACCGGAGCCGAAGCCTTTGACGGTGACTATCTGCATCGGGTCGCGGTCGGCAATCTGGCGCGTGCAGTTGTTTTCCAGACCCCAGCAGGCGGTGGCGCTGAGTACCAGCAGCGACCCTTTGGAGAAGTGGAACGCCTCGCCCACCGAGCCGCCGTCGAGCGACAGCAGGATGCTGGCCACAGTGACCAGCCCGATGGCCGCCCACAGTCGACGGCCCACCGCCTCGCGGAAGAAGAGCAGGGCGATGAGGGCCGTGGCCACAATCTCGAAGTTGCTCAACAGCGACGTGTTGGCATCCAGGCAGTCCAGCAGGCTTTTTGTTCTCCGCTTCGCTATCGAAACATCCACTGGATGTTTCTTCACATCATCAGTATGGGTGCCGCGATGTCGAGCGCCACCATCGCTATGGCGAAGGGCAGGTCTTTCCGTCCGAGCCGTTGTTCTGTCTGCGGCCGGTGGCTGAGGCGCCGCCCGATCATCATCGCGCCCATCCCGATGCCCGCACCGAGGTAGAGGAACGCCGCCACCATCGTCGGTGGCACCGCCGACAGCAGCATCTTCGACACCGGCGTGCTGACGGCGTAAAGTGCCGCCGCCAGCACCGCCAACAGGATTGCAGTATTTGTCTTTTGTTTCATTGTCGTTCAGTATATTGGAATGCTTGTTTTTCTGTTTACGTCTTACGAAAACATTATTCCTTTCGTGTCAGGCCGAGGAAGTTGAAATGGCGAGTTGTTTAATTCGGGGTTATTTCCCAGTGTCTACTGTCACTATTCTGTTGTTATCTTAGGATTTTGCGTATCTTTTATGCAGCCGTACCATAGCGCTGGGATATGTAATTGTACACAGCATCACGATAGTAATTAATACTCGTGTCGGAATAACTCTCCGGCAATTCTTCCCAGAGAATGTCGCGGATGGTGATGATAATGGAAGCCTTGGTTTCTTGCTTGTCGAAAGGATGATCCATCGTGGCCAGCTGGGCCTTTATCTTCTCCAGCAAATCTTTGGCGACATCCTTTAACTTCTTGATGTCTTCCTTTGAAAGGTCTTCCTTCATCAGTACATCGTACATAGAGAGCTGTTCGTCGTTCTCAAAACCTTCGTGTATGTAGCGTTTTTCTTCTTCGGTTAGGTCGTGGGAGAGCTTCATCAGCTCTTCGAAGGTCTTTTCTATCGTGGCACGGTTCTGATCCTGATTATAGTCGTGAATGATTTCCTGGTACTTCTCGTAAAAGTTGATGCGTGAAGGATTCTCTGCCAGCATCTGGGCAATACGCTCCTGTAGCAGTTCCTGAATGTCTTTCAATACAAGATTCTTCTCTTTGCACTTGGCAAACTCGCGACGAAGCAGTTCAAAGTCAATGCCACTAATATCAAAACGTCGTGATTCCGCCACCATTGAAACATCCGAATCCACCTCCAGATGTTCATTCACTATCTCATTGATGGCCACACTCAAGTCTGTGATGTCGGCATGTTTGCGTTTCTGCTGTAGTTCCTTGAAGATGGCCTCAATGGCATCTTTCTGCTGTTTCATCTCGTGTGTTATATCCTCGCGGTCGAGATATTTCCATAGCTTCAGCAACGTGGAGGCAAACGTGCAGTACGACTTCCTGATTTCAGCCGTCTCGCACATTGCATTGGCGGCATTCTTCAGTAGTGATAGTTTCTCGAATCTTTCGGCTTTGATGAGATCATCCAACTCGAAGTTGTGCTCTTTCAGGAAGGCTGTGGCAGCGGCTATCGTCTCTATAACACGTTTGATGAGTTCTTTCTTGTCGATGGTTGGGTCGTTACCCCCGTCGCCACCTTCCGGGTTGGCGGTATAGTCGGCCAAGGCTTGGC
>DGTB01000059.1 GCA_002394185.1 Bacteroidales bacterium UBA4347
GGGCTGACGCTGGCCGTGCCCATGGCGGCGTTGGCGCTGGCGGCGCTGACGGTGTAGGTGACAGGCTGGGGCGGGTTGCTGCCGGTGGTGTCGGCGAGGGAGAAGGAGAAGTTGTCGATGGCGCCGGCGGGCGAGGAGCCCTGGGTGCCGTCGTTGGCCCACATGAAGACTATGTTATAGACGCCGGGGGTGGTGATGTCGACGGTGTCGACAACATTCTGCCAAGAGGACTGAAGGTTGAGCTTGCCGCCGGCGAGGTCGGTCCAGCCGGCAGGGGTGGTGGAGGTGTAGCCTGCGGTGTAGGTGCCGCCGTCGGGGAGCTGGCCGGGGGTGTAGGAGGCGGAGCCGGGCGAGATCCAGGCGCGGAGGTAGTCGTAGTTGCTTTCGCCGTTGGCCTGCCAGTCGAAGGTGTAGGCGTAGCGGCCGGCGGCGTCAATGTTGAAGGCGATGGCGGTATAGGAGATGGAGGCGGAAGTGTTGGAGTAGTTGTTGGAGGTGCCGTTGTCGTTGCTGATGTAGAGGCTGCGGAGGCCGGTGTTGGCGACGGCGGTGCCGATGTGCCAACCATTGGTGCTGTTGTAGCAAGCCCATGCGGTGTCGTCGGTGGTCTCGAAGCCGGTGCTGTAGGGAAGGTCGACGGGGACCATGGGGGTATTGAAGGTGGTGGAAGCAGCGACGGAGGTGCCGTCGTCGGAGCCGCAGTCGGCAATGACGACGACGGTGTACTGAGTGATGGCGGAGAGGCCGGAGAGGGTGTATCCAGGAGTGCCGCTGATGTCGACGGTGTCGCCATTGTTGGCGATGAGTTTCCAAGCGGTCTCGGTGCCGCCGGGAGTCCAGGAGACGGAGGCGGAGGAGGCGGTGACGTTGGAGACGGTGAGGTTGGACACAGGTACGCAGGAGACGGTGGTGGTGAAGGAGACGGTGGCGGCATAGGAGGTGTCGCCGGGGGCGCAAACGGCGGCAACAGAGACGGTGTGAGAGGTTTCGCCGTCGAAGCCGTCGAGATGGAGCGAGTCGGCGTAGACGGAGTAGCCTTCATTGCTGTCGACGACGACCCACCATTCGGTCTCGCCGCTACGGGCGGACCAGAGGATGTCGGCCTCGTGGGCGTGGACGTTGGTGGCAGCAAGGTTGCCGACGCTGGAGCAGTTGAGCTTGGTGATGGAAATGTTGTCTACAGCGGCACCGGGGTTCTCGAAGGTGCTCTGATAATAGTTGTACCAATAGAAATAGATGGTGTAGAGGCCTGTGTCGGTGACATCGAAACTGAAGGATGAGGTGTTCCAGTAGAGACTGTCGTAGAGGCTGCCGGTGATGTCGGTGCCGGAGGGATAGCTGCCTGCCGAGGGCTGGTAGATACCGGGGACAATGTAGGCACGCATGTAGGCGTCGCTGCCGCCGTCGCCACGCCAGTCGAAGGACAGCTCATACTCGCCGTTTTGTTCGAAGCGGAACTGGCGGAAGGCGAAGGAGTTGGCGATGGCTTGGTTGGAGTATTCGTTGGTGGCGCCGTGGGTGGAGCTGACGTAGAGGGAGCGGCTGCCGGTGGAGGCAACGGCCTGGCCGATATACCAGCCGGAGGCGTTGTTGGCGGTGTTCCAGGAGATGTCATCTCCGTCCTCGAAGCCAGTGGCATAAGGGAAGACACTGACGGGGCTGGGGTCGACAACATAGATGATGACGCTCTCGGTGTCGGCGCCGAAGGTAGTGCTGGCAATGAGCGAAAGGGTGTCGATGCCGACGGTGGTGTAGGAAACAGTGACGGAGTCTGTGTTGTCGCCCACAAGGGTGACGCCGCCGGTGGCAGCGAGAGTGGAGGTCCACTGATAGGTGACGTCAGAACCGGTCATGAGGTTGCCGCGGAAGGAGAAGGTGGTGTCGACACCGATGGTATAGGTGCGGGAAGCGGGTTCGAAGGGCCCAAGCACGGGGACGCCGACATAGATGACGCTGAAGTCGTCGATCATCAGGGTGTAGGTGCTGGTGCTGTTGGGGGTGGTACGGATAGCGATGCGCTCGCCGTTGCCTTCATAAGTATTGAAGAGGACATTATAGATACGATAAGCGCTGGAGAAGGAGGAGCCGGCAACGAGGTCCACGGTGTCGACAGGTACAAAGACATCGTTACCGTTCTCGTCGGTCTCGATGACACCAGCCTCGAACAGGAAGTTGATGTTGACGACAGAGGCATAGAAGCTCAGCTGGAGGTCGTGAATGTTCTGCATGCGGGGAAGGGCAAGGATTTCGGTCTCGCCGAGGTTGCTCTCGAACTCAAAGTAGACGTTGCTGTTGTGTGCGTTGGGGGTGTGGCGGTAGGCCGAGGGGAAGACGGGATGGGGGTTGAGACCGGTGTTGGTACCGGTTTGCACCTGGAGCCAGCAGTCGGGCATGTCGCCGGTCTGCAGGTTCTCGAAGCCGGAGCTGAAGGGCAGCTCGGCATAACCCTCACACTCGGTGTGGAAACTGATGCTGCGGGCGGCGGCGGTGTCGTCGACGTCGCAGACCGAACGGACAGAGACCGTGTAGTCGGTGTTGGACGTAAGTCCTGTGAGAGTGAAGGAGGTAGTGCTGACGGGGCTGCCGCTGACTTCCACGCCGTCAAGATAGACGGCCCATGCGGTCTCGTCGTTGCCAGCCGTCCAGCTGATGGTGGCGCTGTTGGCGTCGAAGGTGTTCAGTGTAAGGTTGCTGACAGGTATGCAGGAGGGGCATCCGTTGGCAACGGCCACCAGGGTGTCGCCGGCGCTCATGCCGGAGACGCTGCCGTTGAAGAGGTCGGTACCCGCCACGTCGGTGACGCGGACAGAGGGTGTATAGTAGGTTGAAGAGGGCATCTGGCTCACAAGGACCACCAGGCTGTCGCCGTTGCAGATGTCGACGGTGCGGCTGCCGTTGCCGGTCGATATTTCGGAACCATTCTGGTACACCGCGACGGTAGGATTGTAGTATGTACCATAGGTATATGTACTGGAGGGTACAACCTCGATCTGGCAGTTGCCGTTCTGGCAGAGGGTGCGGAAGGACACGGAGCGCAGGGCTGCAGTGTCGTCAACATCACAGACACTCATTACGGAAACAGTATAATTTGTATTGGCAGCGAGACCGCTGAACGAGAACGACGGTGAGTAGACCGGGCTACCGGCCACCTCTGCACCATTAAGATAGACGGCCCAGGCTGACTCATCGTTGCCGGCCGACCAGCTGATGGTGGCATTGTTGGCATCGAAGGAGCTCACTGTCAGTCCAGTGACAGGTATACAAGTAGGGCAACCATTGGCCACAGCCACAATGGTGTCGCCATTGGAGAGGGTGTTTTTTGAGACGCTGGCCAGCTCGGTGCCAGCGGCGTCAATGATGGTAAGTGTACCATTGGAGTAGGAACCGGAATGGTATGTTAAAACAAGGCTGTCGCCGTTGCAAATGTCAATGGTGTTGTTCTCGTTGGCGTAGGTGCTGGCGCTCAGCAGTGTGGCCGCAAGGCTTCCGTTCTGCCATACGTCGACTCCGCCATAGTAAGTGGAGGTGCCGTTGACCTGGAACTGGCAGTTGCCGTTCTGGCAGAGGGTGCGGAAAGATTCGGTGGCAACATTCGACGAGTCGCCCCATGAGCAAAGTGCCCTCACGCCTACCTCATATTCTGTATTGGCATCAAGACCGGTGATGGTGTAGGTGGAATCGAAGACAGGGCTGTCGGAAGTCATCACGCCGTCGACATAGACCGTCCACTGGGTCTCTTGGTCGCCAGCGCCCCAGCTAATAGTGGCGCCACTGTTGGTGATATTGCTGACAGTAAGGTTGTTCACTCGACGGCACATCGGCTGGTCCGAGTAGGAGAAAGTGGTCTTCGGTATGAAGCTCTCGGCATGGGTGCTGGCGCCATAGGTGGTATAGCCTGCTCCCGTGGCGGAAACTCCATAGAAGCGTGCGCTGCTATAAGATCCTGCCGTGCTCTGCACGTCAAGCAAAAGATTGCCTCCACTATATGGAAAAGCATCTGCAAAATCAATATGAATAGTATTGGAGAGGGCACTCATCGGTCCCTCCCATACCTCCGTGAGGACGGCGTTGCCGGTGATGCCCGACAGTGTGCTTTCCGTGGTAATGCCCAAGCTGATAGTCACTGTGGTGTTCCAGTTACCGGTGGCCTGTTGCGAGACATAGAATGTCATGCCTGTAATGTTCTGTCCAACAAGCACCGTGAGCGAGTCGGAGGGGTAGATCACCTGGTTGTGCTGCGCACGCTCCTGGTAGTAGCCATAGATGGGCAGCCACTCACTTGTCGTCGTGCCGTTGGCCACCGTGACACTGTCCTCCGTGGCCCGACCCACTTGCGGCAGCAGCAGCATCGCTGCCATACTAAACAAAAACAATACTCGTTTTCTCATAATGTAATGTGTTTTAATTTATTAATAGTGTTTATTGCACCTCTTTGGCTCCTGCAAATATACACTTTATTTTTTTTTCCGCACAATTTTTTTTCTCATTTCATGTTATTTCGTCATAAAAAAACATTCTTATGCAAAAAGGCAAACTCATCCTCTTCCCCGTCACCATCGGCGCCGACTCCCTCTCCTCCTCCCTTCCCTCACTCAACCTCCTCCTCCTCCCCTCCTGCCGCACCTTCATCGTCGAAGAAATCCGCACAGCCCGACGCTTCCTCAAAAAAGCCGGCTACCCTCACCCCTTCGACGACACCCTCTTCCTCGAACTCAACGAGCACACCCCTCTCGACGCCATCGGTCACTACCTCGACCCCATCGACCGCGGCGAGAACATCGGCCTCCTCTCCGAAGCCGGCCTCCCCTGCGTCGCCGACCCCGGGGCCGTCATCACCAAAGTGGCTCACCAGCGCGGCATCGAGGTGGTACCCCTCGTCGGCCCTTCTTCCCTCATGCTCGCCCTCATGACCAGCGGCCTCAACGGACAGCGCTTCGCCTTCAACGGCTACCTCCCCGTCGACCGCTCCGCTCGCACCGCCGCCATCCGACGCCTCGAGGAACGCGTGCAGCATGCGCACGAAACACAAATCTTCATCGAAGCCCCCTATCGCAACAACCAGATGCTCGAGGCTCTCAGCGCGACCCTCCACCCCCAGACCCTCGTCTGCGTGGCCTGCGACCTCACGCTGCCCACTCAGTACATACGCACGCTGCCCTCCGCCAAATGGAAGACTGAAAGATCAAAAATAGACCTGCACAAAAGAAACACCGTGTTCCTGATTGGAGAGTGACTGAGTAACCGTGTGACAAAGTAACTCCTAACTCTGATACACCAGCCTCCGCGTGCCGTCGGCCATCACCTGCTGCACTATCTGCGTCACCATCTGCTTCAGTTCGTCGATAAACTGGTGCGAGTCGTACCTGTGTGCCTCGATGTCGCGCAGCTTCTTCTCCCACTGCCCCGTCAGCTCCGCACTCTTCAGCAACTCTTCCTGTATCACCCCAATCAGGGCAATACCCGTCGGCGTGGGCTCCAGGCTCTTGCGCACCTTGCTGATGTACTGACGCTTGTACAACGTCTCTATGATGGCCGCACGCGTCGACGGACGCCCGATGCCGTTGGCCTTCAGCGCATCGCGCAGCTCCTCGTTCTCCACCGTTTTGCCTGCCGTCTCCATGGCCCGCAGCAGCGTCGCCTCCGTGTACGGCTTCGGCGGCGTGGTCTGCTTCTCGGTCAGCAAAGGCTCGTGCGGACCCTTCTCACCTTGCTCGAAAGCCGGAAGCACCTGCTCCTTCTCCTCCACCTTCTCCCCCTCGTCGCTCTGCTCGCTCTTCCCCCCGAACACGGCTCGCCAGCCCTCGTCCAGTATTTGCTTGCCCGTAGCCTTGAATTCATTACTTTCAACTTCCCCCAGAACCGTCGTCGTACTGAACTTGCAGTCGGGATAGAACACCGCTATGAACCTCCGCGCCACCAGGTCGTAGACCCGCTTCTCCGCCAGCGACAGGTCCACCGTCGACGGATCCGTACCCGTCGGGATGATGGCGTGGTGGTCCGTCACCTTCGTCGAATCGAACACCTTCTTGCTCTTCTTCAGCTTCTTGCCCATCAGCGGCTGCACCAGCGGCGCATACGGGCGTATTCCCTGCAGGATGCCGGGACAGCGGGGATAGATGTCGTCGCTCAGGAACGTCGTGTCCACACGCGGATAGGTCGTCAGCTTCTTCTCGTACAGGCTCTGGATATGCTTCAGCGTGTCGTCGGCCGAAAACGAGAACTTCTTGTTGCACTCCACCTGCAGACTCGTCAGGTCGAACAGCCTCGGGGGCGCCTCCGTTCCCGCCTTCTGCTCTATCATGGTCACCTCAAAGTCCTTGCCCCTGATGGCCTCCAGCGCTGCCTGTCCCTCCTCGGGCTTCTTGATCTTGCCCTTCGTCGAACTGAACGTAACGCCCCTATACACCGTCGACAGCACCCAGTACTTCTCCGGCACAAAATTCTTGATCTCGAAATGCCGCTTCACTATCATCGCCAGCGTCGGCGTCTGCACCCTCCCGATGCTCAGCACCTGACCCTTCGCCTGCGCAAAGCGTATGGTGTAGAGTCGAGTGGCATTCATGCCGAGGAGCCAGTCGCCTATAGCGCGGCACAGGCCCGCCTCATACAGGCTCTGGTACTCGTCCTGCGGCTTGAGATTGGCAAAGGCCTCACGGATAGCATCCTCCGTCAGACTCGACACCCACAGCCGCTGCACCGGGCACTTCGCCTTCGCCTTCTGCATCACCCACCGCTGTATCAGCTCACCCTCCTGGCCGGCATCGCCGCAGTTGATGATGCCGTCCGCAGCCTGCATCAGGCGCTCTATGGTCTTGAACTGCTTCTCGTATCCTTGGTTGTCAATCAGTTTGATGCCGAACCGCGGCGGAATCATCGGCAGGCTCCCCAGGCTCCATCTCCGCCACTGGTCGCAGTAGTCCTGCGGCTCCTTCAGGCAGCACAAGTGCCCGAACGTCCACGTCACCTGGTACCCGTTGCCCTCCATATAGCCGTCGTGCGACGCATTCGCCCCCAGCACCTTTGCTATCTCCCGCGCAACCGATGGCTTCTCAGCAATACAAACAATCATGGCAGTTAAGAGTTATGAGTTAAGAGTTATGAGTTTTGGAGTTTGTCACGCATGGTCTTGACTATCGAACTCAACATCTTCACAATCTCATCGCATTGCAATACCATCCGTTCGCCTTGCTCAGACGTTATATAGTCCGATGCAGCCAAGAGTTCATACCAATAACGCGACTCCTCGGCCTCCTTCAGTGAAATCGACATCTTTGCCACAAAATCAGCTGTCGATTGTGCCCTTCTAGCCTCCCTTATGTTGGCGCCGATGCTTGTGCTGCTTCGCACCAATTGCTTCGAAAGGTTAAACTCATGCCGTTCCTCCGTAAGGTACTGGCATATCTTGATTGTCTCTACCGCGAAATCAAAGCTCTTATTTTGAACCACACTGCCTTTCATAACCCAAACTCTTAACTCTTAACTCTTAACTCTTAACTCTTAACTGAATCGCGCTCCATCCGTCACGGTTTTTCTTCTGCTCGAAGGTCATTCCCAACTCGTTCGCACGCGCAATCAGCGCCCCCTCGTCGGCCTCGTAGAAACCGCTCAGCAGCAGCACTCCCCCACCCTTCAGCACACGGGCATAGGCCTCCATGTCGCGCAGCAGGATATTCCGGTTGATATTCGCAATAATCACGTCGAAAGGCTGCACCGCCGGCGTCCCGCCGGCAACACCCAGCAGTCCCGCATCGCCAAGCCTCAGGTCCAGCTCCACACCGTTCGACGCTGCATTCTCCAGCCCGTTGCGATAGGCCCATTCGTCCACGTCGATGCCCATCACGTACTCCGCTCCACGCAGCTTCGCCAGGATACCCAGCACCGCGGTGCCGCAACCCATGTCCAGCACCCGTTTTCCAACCATCTCCAGCTCTGCCACATAACTCAGCATCATATACGTCGTCGGGTGGTGCGCCGTGCCGAAACTCATCTTCGGCTCAATCACCAGCTCGTAGTCCACATCCGTCCTGTGCGGATGAAACGGCGCACGAACCCAGATGCTTGTGCCGTTGTCGGCCTTCACCAGCACCGCCTCGTGCCCCCTCTCCCACTCCGCGTTCCAGTCGCGGTCCTCCATCTCCGCCACCGTGTACTTCAGCGGCAGCGGAAACGTCTCCACCGTCACCTCCAGGAAGTGGCGGTCGAACTGGTCCGCAGGCACATACGCCTTCACACCCTCCTTTGTATCCACAAAACTCTCGTACGGCCCCTCGGCCAACTCGCCCACCAGCATATCGCGGAACATGCCGGTATCGTCCATCGTAAAACTGACTTCTATATATTTCATAACAAAAAAAAATCTTAACTCGTCACCCCCTTTGAGCGCCGGCGTCCCGCCGGTATAAATCTGGATATTCCACCTTGGTCAAAAACAACCCGCACGCCGGCATACTCGTCCCCGCCGCGCACCGGTCCTTCTTCTCTATGATCTCGCGCAGCCCCTCCACACTCAGCTTCCCTCGCCCCACGTCCAGCAGCGTCCCCGTCACACTCCGCACCATATTCCTCAAAAAACGGTTGCTCCTGATCGTGAACACCCAACCGTCGGGCTCCTCGGACCATTCGGCCTCCGTCAGGTGGCATATATTCGTCTTCACCTGCGTGTGCAGCTTCGCAAAACTCGTAAAATCCTCATACTCCATCAGCACCCGCGCCGCCTCGTTCATCTTCTCCACGTCTGGACGGTAGTATATCCGGCAGTACTGCCCCTGACGGAACGGCAGCCTCCGGTCGCTCACATGGTACTGGTACGTCCGCGCCACAGCGTCGAAGCGTGCATGGGCGTTGTCGGCCACGGGGAAAATGTCGTAAATCGCAATATCCGCCGGCAGAAAACTGTTCAGCTTGAACACCAGATTCCCACACTCATCACTCATCACTCCACACTCATCACTCACGTCAAAATGTGCATAGAAATCGCTGGCATGCACCCCCGTGTCCGTCCGTCCGCACCCCACCACGGCAATCTTCTCCCGCAGCAACGTCGACAGCGCACCCTCCAGCGTCTCCTGCACCGTAGGCAGCCCCGGCTGCGTCTGCCAGCCGTTGTAACTGCCTCCATGATAGGCCAAATGTATAAAATATCGTCCCATAAATCAACTGCAAAGATACGAAAAAAAAATAACTCTTAACTCATAACTCTTAACTCATAACTAAAAAAAAGCCTCCCCGTAAATTGGGAGGCTTTTCCGTACCGCATATCAGAGTCGAACTGATGATCTTCTGCGTGAGAGGCAGATGTCCTGGACCACTAGACGAATGCGGCATTGTTTGGTTCCTTTTCGGACACTTTCCCTTTCGAAAGCGAGTGCAAAAATACGAACATTTTCCGAACTGACAAAATAAAAATTCAAACTTTTTCTCATCACACTGTTTCTCAGCACAATATTTTTCAACCACACACCGCTCCACCCCCCGCAAAACGCCCTCCGCACACCTCCTCATCACACCTTTTCACCCCCTCACCACACACAAACACTCACACACCTCCCCCACCCCCCACACACCACACTCCAAATACATACCCAATACGGCATATCTTATATCGTTCTTATATTGTTTACATATTGT
>DGTB01000143.1 GCA_002394185.1 Bacteroidales bacterium UBA4347
ACACGTCGCGGGTGGGTCTCGGGTGCTGAATTTTTTTTTGTGTGTATTCAGAAAAAAACGTATATTTGCAATTGTTTTATAAAGCAAAGAATAAACACTAAAAACGAAATAACTCATTGGATATGAGACGCATGGTGGACAATATACATGCATTGCCGCTGGTGGCATTCCGCTGCCCGCAGGTGCTTTGCGGTGTGAAAGAGGGTTGCCGTGGGTCGAAAATGTCCATCCATACCACTATCCAGGAGGGGGCCCCGGGTCCGATTATCGCGCCGATTCATTGAATCCTGGCCGGTGCCGCCGCCGAGGCGTTGCCGGACCAGGAGCAGCCAACACCCCAAGGCGGGGTGCAGGCGAACCGTAGTGTATAGAATAGAATAGTTTATCGAATAAAAAGAAAAATAATATTAATAACTTAAAACACCAAAAAATGAAAAAGTACATTACAATGTTGACTCTGGCTTTAGCCATGTGTCTGCCCTGGGCTGTAACGGCGCAGGACCTTGGCATGGGCTATGCCTTCAGCACGGGTGTCGACGCAACCAAGTGGCGCACAGCGCCCAGCACGGCCACCCGGATTATTAACCCCGGAGCGGGCGACTACGGTGTTTCGGCGCTGACCAACATCGGGTTCTCCTTCAGCTTCGGAGGCAACAGCTACACGCAGTTCAGCGTCAGCGCCGACGGCCAGCTCCGCTTCGGAGCCACGGCGTATACGACGAGCTACACGACGCCGTTCCAGTCTGTCTCCTACATCAACAACAACGGCCCGGCGTTCATCAGCGCCATGGGCTGCGACGGCTACATGGCCAGCAACGGCTATGCCAAGTATTGGCTCGAGGGCACTGCCGGCGAGCGTGTGCTCACTGTCGAGCTGCTCACTTCGACCTACAACTCCGACTCGCGTGCCGGTGTGCTGGCCATCCAGTTCCAGCTCTACGAGGACTCCAACAAGGTGATGCTGGTCTACGGCACAGCCCCCAGCATTGCGCCTGCCGTGACCACCCAGATCGGTATGGCCTCTTCCACCTCCGACATTGTGCTCTTCAACCCCACCACGGGTGTCATGACGGCTTATACAGCCCCCACCAGCGCCACCAACGCCATCGGCACCTGGCCCGCTGCCGGACGCTGGTTCGCCATGGCCGTGGATCCCAGCATCTGCCTGCCCCCGACCAACCTCGCCTACACCACCGGTGCGGATGCCACCGAGGTCACTGTCGAGTGGACGGGTACGGCCAGCTCCTACACCTACACCTACTCCAGCAGCGATTTCACTGCCGGCGACCCGACGCTGAGCTACACCACCACCAGCGACACCTCGGCCGTTCTCTCCGGCCTCACCCCCAATACTGTCTACACCTTCGCCTTGCAGAGCACCTGTAGCGATGGCGACACCTCGCGCTGGACGACATTCAATTTCCGCACTCCCTGTGTGGACCTGACGGCCAACGACCTGCCTTATTTCTATAATTTCAACGATGCTACCGGTTCCGGTTCTTCCTCCAATATCGACCCCTGCTGGACGCGTCATCGTGTGGGCACCACCACGGCTTATCCCTACACGTCGACCTCCTACTCCCACAGTGCTCCCTATTCGATGTATTTCTATAGCTCTTCGTCCACCAGCTCGTGGCTCGAGTTGCCCGCCATCGACCCCTCCGTCGACATCAGCTCCCTCACCGTGGCTTTTTGGGCCTACCGCACCAGCACCAGCAGTTACGGCCACGTGGGCGTGGGCGTGATGGGCGATGCCAGCGACCCCACGACCCTCGACACCATCGCCACCATGCAGGTGAGCGCAGCCAGCACTTGGGAGTACTATGAGGTGCCCCTGTCCAGCTACACCGGCACGGGCGGCTCCATCGTCATCTGTGCCCTGCCGCAGAGCAGCGACAACTATGTGTATATCGACGATGTGACCCTCTTAGAGACTCCTGCCTGCTTGCGTCCCGACGGTGTGACCGCCGACAACTCCACCATCGACGGTGCCACCATCCACATTGCCGATGTCGGCAATACGGGCACCTATCGCGTTGTGGTGATGAGCGGGAGTGACACCGTGGCCGACCAGACCGTCTACGACACCGTCTACACCCTGACGGGTCTCAACTCCAGCAGCACCTACGCCGTCTATGTATCGGCCCTGTGCTCGGACGGCTCGGCGACCACCAGCGTCAGCACTTCTTTCAGCACGCTTTGCGGCCCCATCAGCACCCTGCCCTGGTCGGAGAGCTTCGAGGCTTATACTTCTGCCACCAGCCAGGCACAAATCAACTGCTGGGACTATGTCCATAGCGGCACCAACTCCAGCAACTATGCTGCTGTGGTAAGTGCTTCGGCACGTGCTCACAGCGGCGATAAATGCCTCCGCTTCAATGGCAATGGCAACGGCACCTCTCCGCTGCTGATGATTCTGCCTGAGTTTTCCGACGACATCAGCGGATTGGAGATGACCTTATGGGCTGTGTCGGAGAACAGTAGTTCCTCCGGCACCCTCGTGGTGGGCTATGTGACCCCCGACAGCACCTTCATGCCCACGGCCACCTTCACCGCTTCCAGTGCCACCACGAGCCGCTTCCTTGTCGAGGCCCTCTTTGCCGGCGCGCCCACGGGTTCGCGCATAGCCATCGGACAGCTGAACACCGACAACTACTGGTGGTGGGTCGACGACATCGATGTGCACGCAGCCCCGCTTTGCAGCCGTCCCACTGTGACGATAAGCGACCTGGCAGCCACCAGCGCCACTTTCGACATCAGCGATGCCAACAATGTCAACAGCTACATTGTCGTCCTCCACAACGACACCACCCTTGTGGACAGCACTACGACCAGCGGCAATAGCTACACCTTCAGCACCCTCACTCCCAACACCGCCTACACAGTGACTGTGTACACCGCTTGCAGTGACGGTACGGTTACCCGTGCCACCACGGTCTCCTTCCGCACTCCCTGTGTGGCCTATGCCACCGAGGACCTGCCCTTCGAGGAGAACTTCGACGGCGTCGCCGGCGCCACTAGCGGCACTTCCGCCAATGTCTTTGCTGCCGACTGCTGGACTGTCGTCAACCGCTACGGCACCTACTACCCTTACGCCAGCACCAGCCAGCACCATAGCGGTGCCAACGCCCTCTACTTCTACACCTCCTCTACCGGGAATACGCACCTCTCCATGCCCGCTTTCGAGGCCAGCCTGGAGTCTCTCGAGCTCTCCTTCTGGGCTCGCGTGGCCACGTCGGGCTATGGTGTTGAAGTGGGTGTGATGAGCGACCCCAACGATGTCACGACCTTTGTGCCCGTCGACACCTGCGCCCCCAGTGCCACCAGCACTTGGGAGGAGTTTGTGATCCACTTCCCCAGCGGGGCCACAGGCTACATTGCCTTCCGCAACCTCGGCGGCAGTAACGGCACCCGCACCACCTATATTGACGACATCAACGTGCACCTGGCCCCCGCCTGCGACCGCATCGAGGGCTTCACGGTGTCCGGCGTCACGGCCTACACTGCCGACATCCACATCGTCGACCCGACCTATGAGGCCAACTATGTGATTGTTGCCAGCAGCACTACGGACACCGTTACGACCACTGCTACCGACACCCTCCACACCGTTGTGGGCCTGCAGCCCAACACGGAGTACACCTTCTCGGTCTACACCATCTGCTCCGACGGTGCCACCACGGCTCCGCGTGTAAGCCCTGTCTACCGCACGGCTTGCGCCCCCATCCAGCAGCTGCCTTGGGTCGAGAACTTCGACTCCTACAGCGACTACTACACCAGCAGCGGCAGCATGCCCGGCGGTATGATTCCCTGCTGGGAGTTCCTGCGCTCCAGCAATAGCGACTACATGCAGTTCGTCAATCAGACCAGCAACTACAGCCGCAACTACGAGACCGGCACCGCGGGCTACAGCCTCAAGTTCTATCCCGGCAACAGCACGTCGCAAGCCATCGTGGTGATGCCCGAGTTCGAAGAGCAGCTCTCCAGCCTGGAACTGATGTTCTGGACTCGCCCCGAGGGCACCAGCAGCTCGCCTGGAAGCCTCTCCGTCGGCTACATCAGCGATGTGACGGACAACAGCACCTTCGTGGCCCTGCAGACTTATAGCTACAGCGAGTTCAGCGGCGCCTACCAGCCGCGTTTTGTCGGCTTCCCCGCCGACGCTCCCGCCGGTTCGCGCATCGCCTTCCGCCACAACACTGCCTCCAGCAACTGGTACTGGTTCATCGACGACATCGATGTCCATCTGGCTCCCACATGCCAGCGCGCTCAGGGCATCAGCGTTCGCAATATCACTACCAACTCGGTCGAGGTTGTCATTGCCGACAGCAACTTTGTGGGCGACTACACTGTGACCATCATTGGTGGCAACGACACCGTCAGCGAGAACATCACCGACACCCTCCACTCCTTCTCCAACCTCGCCGCCAACACCGACTACACTGTCAGCATGGTGACCAACTGCTCCGACGGCGTTACCACCTATCCCTACACTGCCACCTTCACCACCCTCTGTCTTGGCTTTGAGCACGACAGCCTGCCCTGGTCGGAGAACTTCAACAGCTATACCGGCAACACCAGCGCCTACGAGTCGAACCGCATGGATCCCGAATGCTGGACCATCCTCAACCGCTACAGTGCAAACTATCCTTACTATAATAATAGCAGCACCTACAACCCCAACGGTGGCAACTGCGTCTACACCTACGTCAGCGGTTCGGCACAGCCTGTCATGGTGCTGCCTCCCTTCGAGGACACTCCCGACCAGCTGATGCTCTCGATGGATGTCTATGTCAGCTCTTTGGGCAACAACATTGAGGTTGGTGTCATCACCAATCCTGCCGATGCCTCCACCTTCAGCCCCGTTACAACCTTTGCCCCCACAGCCACCAGCGTCTGGCAGCACTTTGAAGCTACCTTCGCCGGTCGCACCGAGGGCCTCCTGGCCTTGCGCCATGGCAGCGGCACTGTCTACTTCGACAACCTTGTCGTCGACGCCCTGCCCGCCTGTGTGACTCCTTCGCAGCTGGTGTTCTCCGACGTTGATTCCGTCAGCGCCACTGTCACCATTGCCGATGCCAACAACACGAACCATTACATGCTCTATTGGGGTGAGAGCGACAGCATCGAAATCACCACCAATACCTATACCCTCACCGACCTCTCCTTCGGCACCAGCTACACCGTCTCTGCCCGCACCATCTGTGGCGACGGCACCATGACCGATGTCATCTCGGCCAGCTTCACCACCTCCTGCGGCCTGGTGAACAGCCTGCCGTGGCTCGAGGACTTCGAGAGCTATGCTTTGGAAACGTCCACCCTCAACTGCTACAACCAGCTGCCCACCACGGTAGCCTCTGGTGTCAACCAGGTGACGAATGCCCATGCTTCCAGTGGCACCAATTCGTGGCGTTTCAGCGGCTATGCCACCAAACCCAAGTTCCTCATCCTGCCCACCTTTGCCGCCGACCTGCAGACCCTGATGCTCAACATGTGGATCTACTCCGAGAACCGCGGCTCCTCCGGCAAGCTCATGGTTGGCTACATCACCGACATCATGGACAGCACCACCTTCATGCCCACGGCCATCTTTGATGCCGCCGACACTGCTGTCAACTACAACCAGATGAACAATGTCGACGTCACCTTTGCCGGTGCTCCCGCCGGTGCCCGCATCGCCATTGCCCAGCAGAACAACAATGCTAACTTCTGGTGGTGGATTGACGATGTGACGGTCCTCGTTGCCCCGTCGTGCAGCCGCCCGACCGCACTCGAAGCTACCAACATCACCTCCACCTCGGCCGATATCAACATCACCGACACGGGCAATGCCGGCAGCTACTACTACATCCTCTCCGATGGTACCACTTCCGACACCAACACTGTCAACGCCAGCGTCATCAGCCTCACCAACCTGCAGTCCGGCACCTACTATGAAATCAAGGTTGCCAGCCTCTGCTCCGATGGCAATGTCACTCCCTTCGCCTCCACGCGTTTCTTCACCGACTGCGCTCCTTTGGCCACTCTGCCTTGGACTGAGGACTTCGAGACGTGGGGCACCGGCAGCAGCAATGTACACCCCTGCTGGAGCCGTTTCTACCATGGAAGTTCTTCCATCGTCACTAACAGCTATCCCTATGTGAGCTCCAGCGCCACTTCTGCCCACAGCGGTTCGCACTACATGTACAACTACACCTATCACAGCAGCAGCTCGAATTACTACTCGGTGTTCTACCTGCCCGAGTTCCAGGCTGACATAAACAACCTCAGCGTTGCCTTCTTCCTCTTTGCCAACAGCAGCAGCAACTATGCCAATGTGCGTGTGGCTGTGGGTGTGAGCGACAGCGCCACTACCGACACCTCCACCTTCACCCGCCTGGCCACCTTCGCCCCCACGCAGAACGCCTGGGAGGAGTTCGAGGTCGACCTCAGCGCCTATACCAACACCACTGGCCGCATCACCTTCCTGGTCTACGGTACCAGTGCCAGCTATATCTATCCCTACATCGATGACATCACGGTCAACACCCTCGCCAACTGCCGTCGTCCTTCCTCGATAACAGTTACCAACGTCCTCGACTCCGAGGCCACCATCTCGTGGGTTGATGCCACCAGTGCCGGCTCCTACAACGTCACCCTCTACGACGCCACCGGCGCGGTTGTCGGCTCCACCGTCACCGTCACCGACACCTTCTACACCTTCACCGGCCTCACCTCCATCACCAACTACACTGTCGGCGTCAGCAGCAACTGCTCCGGCACCGCCACCACCGAGCGCACCACTCACTTCCGGACCACCTGCGCCCCTGTGGCCACCCTGCCGTGGACCGAGGACTTCGAGTCCTACACCGGTGGCTCCTCCAGCGGCACCACCACCGTCTTTGCCGATCCCTGCTGGCAGGTCCTCAACCGCTACAGCTCCAACTACCCCTATGTTACCACCAGCTACGCCCACACCGGCAGCAACGGCGTTAGCATCTATAGCTATGGCGGCAACAACGGTACCATCATGGTGTACCCGGTCTTCGCTACCCCGACCGACAGCCTCTACGTCTCGCTGTGGGCACGCGCCAGCAGCACCAGTTATGGCCTCGAATTCGGCTACATGACCGATGCCGGCAACCCCTCTTCCTTCGTGTCCACCTACACTTGGATACCGGCAGCTTCCTCCACATGGACCGAGTTGCATGCCTCCTTCGCAGGTGCTCCTGCCGGCAGCCGCATCGCCATGCGCTATGCCAGTACCTCTACTTCCACCGGCACCGTCTATGTCGACGACATCACCGTTGACGTCCTCGACTTCTGCACCGAGGATGTTACCGCCAGAGTACTCCGCACCACGGGCGACAGCGTTGTCCTCGACTGGACCGTTGGCCTTGGCCTCGTTGGCGATGTGACTGTCAACATCCTTTCCGCCACTGGCACCCCGGTGAGCAGCATCACCAGCGCCGAGGCTCCCTTGGCCATCGGTGGGCTCTCTGCCGAGACCGAATACCAGGCTGTGGTCAGCATCAACTGCAATGGCACTGTCTCCGCTGCCGACACCATCGACTTCAGCACCCGCTGCTTCGGTGGTACCGAGCTTGAACTCAGCGCCGCTACCCTGAACCTCACCGCCAGCGTCACCCACTACACTCCCATCGGATCCTACTTCAACCACTCCACCAGCGAGCAGATCTTCCTGGCCAGCGAGCTTGGCAACCAGGCCATGAACATCACTTCCGTCTCCTTCAGCTACAACTACGGTACGCCCTTGAACGGCAGCTACACCGGCCGCATCTACCTCATGGCCACTACCGACAGCCTGCTCACCACCAGCATGCCTGTGCCCGACAGCACCACCATGCAGCTTGTCTACAGCGGTCCGCTGAATATGGAACAGGGCTGGAACGAGTTTGTTTTCACCAGCAGCTTCGCCTATGACGGCGACTCCAACCTTCTCTTGGCTATTGTGGCCGACGGCGCCTATGTGGGTAGCCAGGATCGCTTCAACACCCACAACGTGCCCAGTGGCCGTGCCGCTTACTACAACAACGACAACAACAACTATAGCGCTGGTGTCACTGCTACGCTCCTCTCCAAACGTTGCGACGTGAAGTTCGCCACCTGCAGCGGTTCGGCTCCTGTCACCTACACCGTCAGCGCCGCCAGCGCCAACGCCACCATGGGCACGGCCAGCGTCAGCCC
>DGTB01000154.1:0-12620 GCA_002394185.1 Bacteroidales bacterium UBA4347
CGCCATCTATCCCGACTGCCGTCCGGAGTTTGTCGAGGCCATGGACGCCGCCATGCGTGCCGGCACCTATGTCGGGGTGTCCATCGCCGCGCCCTACACGAACCTTTCGAAGGCCGACCTGGTGCGCCGCGGGGCGGAGTTGGGCATCGACTACGGGCACACCTATTCCTGCTACCGCGGCGGCGAGCGCCACTGCGGCCGTTGCGGCACCTGCACCGAGCGCCGCGAGGCTTTCCGCCTGGCAGGCGTCGAGGACCCCACGGTGTATGAGGAGTTATGAGTTATGAGTTAAGAGTTATGAGTTAAGGTTGTTTCAATTTTCAATTTGTGAAATGTACTACGTTAGAAAACAGATAGAAGTGTCTGGAGCCCACCGCCTCGAGCTGGACTACCCGAGCAAGTGCACGCAGCTGCACGGGCACAACTGGATGATTACCATTTTTTGCAAATCCAAGGAGCTGGACCATAACGGCATGGTGGTGGATTTCTCCAAAATCAAGAGCCACATCGTCGACCGCCTGGACCACCATGTGGTCAACGACGTCATCGGCTGCAACCCGACGGCGGAGAACATCGCCCGCTGGTGCCAGCAGCAGGTGCCCAACTGCTACCGCGTCGAGGTGCAGGAGAGTTCGGGCAACCTGGCCATTTATGAAGTTGATGAATTATGAAAGTAAACGAAATATTCTATTCCCTGCAGGGTGAAGGCTACCACGTGGGCACGGCGGCGGTCTTTGTGCGCCTCAGCGGCTGCAACCTGCATTGCCCTTTCTGCGACACGCAGCATGAGGAGGGCACCGAGATGACGGACGAGGAGATAGTGGAGCAGGTGAGGCAGTATCCGGCGCGCCTGGTGGTCATCACCGGCGGCGAACCCTCGCTGCAGCTCACCAAGAGCCTGGTCAACGCCCTCCACGATGCCGACAAGATGGTGGCCGTGGAGACCAACGGCACCCATCGCCTGCCGGGCAATGTGGACTGGATCACCCTCTCGCCCAAGGACAAATACCTCGGCGGCGAGGCCAAGGTGGTGCTCACCATCGTCGACGAGCTGAAGGTGGTCTTCGACGGTGTCCATGTGCCGGACATGTACAACGGCATCCTCTGCACCCACGGCCGTTTCCTGCAGCCCTGCGACACCGGCGACCCCATGCGCAATGCCGACATCATGGCCAAGGCCATCGAATACATCAAGGAAGACCCTCGCTGGAAGCTCTCGCTCCAGATACACAAAATGTTGAATATAAGATAATACAGCTGTGAGCTGTAAGCTGTAAACGGTGAGTGGCATTCGAGTAATTCGCTCGTAATTAACCTGCGTAGCATTCGTATAATTCGAGTAATTCGCCGTTAGAAAAAAATAATAAGCAGTATATGAACCGAGAACAAGACCATCTGCAGTCCCTCGGCCACAAGGCCGAGATACCGACCGACTACAACCCCGCTGTGCTCGAGGCCTTCGAGAACCGCCATCAGGAGCGCGACTACTGGGTGCAGTTCAACTGCCCGGAGTTCACCACGCTCTGCCCCATCACCGGGCAGCCCGACTTCGCTGAGCTGAAGATTATGTACATCCCCGACAAGATGATGGTGGAGAGCAAGAGTCTGAAGCTCTATCTGTTCTCCTTCCGCAACCACGGCGACTTCCATGAGGACTGCGTCAATATCATCATGAACGACCTTATTCGTTTGATGGACCCGCGCTACATCGAGGTCATAGGCCTCTTTGTCCCCCGCGGAGGCATCAGCATCCACCCCTACGCCAACTACGGCCGTCCCGGCACGCGCTACGAGGAACTGGCCGAGCACCGATTGAGAAATTACCTTTTGTAGCTGTGAGCTGTAAGCTGTGAGTTTTAAGTGCTGGCGCAAGATACTTTCAACTTAAAACTTACAGTTTAAAACTTAAAACTTAAAACTCTTGAAACAGATACTACTGATCAACGACGTTGTCGGCCACAGCCATGTGGGCATGGTGGCCATGTTGCCCATCCTGACCTACCAGGGCCACTCCGTGTACAACCTGCCCACGGCCTTGGTGTCCAATACCCTCGACTACGGCCGCTTCAATGTCCTCGAGACCACCGATTACATGCGCGGCACGCTGCCGGTGTGGCAGCGGCTGGGTTTCCGTTTCGACGCTGTGTGCACAGGACTGATGTTCAGTGAGGAGCAGGCCCAGTTGGTGTCGGCCTACTGCAAGCATCTCCATGCCGACGGCACGACGGTCTTCGTGGACCCCATCATGGGCGACGGCGGCCGCCTCTATAACGGCATGGGGCCGCGCCAGGTGGAGCTGATGCGCGAGATGGTCTCCGTGGCCGACCTCACCTTCCCCAACTACACCGAGGCCTGCTACCTGGCCGATGTCCCCTTCCGTGCCGACGGCATGACGTGGGACGAGGCCTGCCAGCTGCTCGATGCCATCGCCGGCCTCGGCGCCCGGTCGGTGGTGATTACCAGTGCCTGTGTCGACGGGCAGAAGTGTGTCATTGGGCGCCGCAGCGAGGAGTCGGTGCCGGGCTTCCGCCAGAAGATTGACGAGGGGCCGTATTTCCGCCTCGACTACGAGGAAATTCCTCTGGCCTTCCACGGTACGGGCGACATCTTCTCCGCTGTGCTCATCGGTCACCTGATGAACGGCGACCCCTTGCGTGCCAGCACCCAGACAGCCATGAGCGTCGTCAGTCGCCTCATCGACCGCAACCGCGACCAGAAGGACCTCTGCCTGGGCATCCCGATAGAGAAGTGTCTGGATCTGCTATAGCTCTACCTGTACGCCAAAGCTAAAGCGGGTGTTGAGGTCCAGGTGCCAGTCGGGGTCGATAAGGCGGTTGTAGGTGCGGCCGAAATAGAAGCTGCCGAAGTCGAGGCTGGCTGAGAGGGCCACGTGGCGCGAGAGGCTGTAGGTGTACCGCACTCCGCCCCAGAAGTTGTCGGCCTCGGCCTCGCCGAAGTCGAAGCCCAGGCGCAGCGTCATGTCGAGGCCCATTTCGTGGCGGAAGCGGTAGGGGATGATGTGGAACTGCGCCGTGACGCCCCAGCCCACTTCGTAGCCGTTGGTGACAAATATCCATTGCAGGCTCTGCCCGTTCCCGATGTCCTGTCCGCCGCTGCTCATGGCGTTGGAACCCACCAGGTTGGCGTAGAGGCCCACCTCCCAGTGTTGCCAAAGGCGGTAGTTCACTGCCAGGCTCACGCTGCGGTTGGGACGGTTGGCCAGCACGCCGGAGCCGAGCTGCAGCACGCTGGTGGCGGTAAGCTGGGTCGAGGCGTCGACCGCAATGTTGATGCGGTGCCAGTCGAACCCTTGGGCCATGGCCATATTGCCCATCAATACTATCAGTCCTGTTAGAAATATCTTTTTCATATACTTATACTGTTTGAATCAATAATTGAGACTTATGCCCAGGCAGAGGGGGTAAACCTTGGTGTCGAGGGTGGGGAGGTCGTCCTTGCGGGCGGTGCGGAAGAGGGGCGTCAGCGACCCTTGGACGAAGAACGACAGGCGGTTCCAGCCGATGTCCAACCTCAGGTCGAGGCGGAAGCGGTTCCAAATGTCGCCGATGGTGTCGTTCAGAATGTCTATGCGTCCGTTCTCGGCCTCGGGGCCTTCGGTCCAGGTGCACTGGCTGCGCATGAAGGAGCCGTCGGTGGAGAGCTGTATGGCGGGCCTGAGCTCGGCGCTGATGCGCAAGCCGCGGTAGTCGAGGCGGCGGTGCCACTCCACCCGCAGGGGCAGGCTGATGGGAAGGACCTGCAGGGTGCTGCGCCACACGCGCTTCTGTCCGGCGTAGAAGGGCTTGTTGTAGTAGGCTGGTTCGTCGACGGGACCGAAGTGGGTGAGGCCCGTGGCGGGGTCGACGGTGGTGCCCATCAGGCGGGGAAAGATGTAGACCTCAGAGGTAAAACCTATACCCACGCCGAAGTCCCAATGCTTCAGCCGGAGGAAGTTCCATCCGAGACGGAGGTCGTAGCAGCCCAGGGAGGCCGTGGGGTTCATCTGGTAGTCGTCCATGGCCACCGCCGTGCCGCCGAGGGGACGCAGCGACCATCCGCTGATGCCAATGCCCACGCCGCCAAACAGGCAATGGATGGTGGGCGAGAGGTTGAGTTGGAAGGCTTCCTCCTGGTCCTCCACGCCCATCTGCTCCGTGCGGCTCTCGCCTTTGACGGTGCGGGTGAGGTCGTCGCTCGCGATGCCTCTGTGGCGCAGGGTGGCGAAGTCGTCGCTCTGCACCCATGCCTGCTGGGCCTCGACGGGCTGCAGCAACAGCAGGGTGCTGTGGCCGCGGGCTTCGAGGACGAGCATCTCCAGGTGCAGGGTGTCGCGGCTGGGATTGGAGAGCCACAGGCGGCTGTCGTCGTAGCTGTGCAGGTAGAGGCGCTGCGAGGTGGTGTGGATGTCGATGCCGTTCAGGTAGGGGAAGCTGGCGGGAATGTCGAGCACACCGCCGCTGACGGTCATGCTTTTCAACGGCTGTCGCAGCGAGTCGGCCTGCGACAGGCTGCCGTTGACGGTGGTCTGGATGTAGTCCGTGGTGTCGGGTATGACGGTGACGTTATGCAGGCCGTAGACGTTGACGGTGTTGATGCTTTGGAGGAGGTCTTGGCGCAACACCAAGGTTTGCTGCCCTTGCGCCGCTGCTCCGAAGGCAAGGCCAAAGAGCATCGCAAAGAGGCCAATGGCTGCCAGTAGGGGTTTCTTATCGTGTTTCATGTTGCATGGATTTTTCGGGTTCATGTTCAGTTGTTGCTTGCCGTGAGGGCTTCGAGCCAAGGATTGGTAGCCAGACGTGCATCGTTGATCACTGGTGGGACGGTCACCGTTGGCTCGGGGCGTGAAGGTTCGGGAATCTCCTCCAGCGTGTCCTGAGGGGGAATGGGGCTGGCTTGCGGAGCGACTTCCTCGGCCAGCAGAGGGGCTTCGGCGGGGAGTTCTTGGGGAAGGTAGGGTTTATGGGTTTTATGGGTTTTATAGGTCTTATAGGTCTTATAAGTCTTATGGGTTGTATCGGTCTCGGCCTCTTGCGGCTCTGCGGCAACGGCGGGTTCCGGCTGGGCCTGGGCCACCATCGGGCTTGCCTCGTTGGGCTTGCGGTTCAGTACCAGCAGGGTGGTGCCGGCCAGCGCCATCAGCGCCACGGCCGCCGCCACGTGCCACCAGGCGAAGCCTTCGCGCTCCTTCTTCAGCAGGCGCTCCTTGCCGGGCAGGGTGGCCACCACGGGCGTCACCTTCACCTCGGCCACTTCCTCCATCTCCTCCCGCAGTTCGGGGTGCTGCTCCAGGAAGGCCTCCACGGCCTCGCGCTCCTCGCGCGTCAGTGCGCCGTCAGCATAGCGCATGAGCCATCCTTCGTAGTTTTCCATTGTTATCATCGGTAATCCTCCAGTTGTTTCTTTAATTGTTTGCGTGCGCGGAACAAGTAGACGCCCACCTGCTGCTCGCTGAGGCCTGTTATCTGGGCCATCTCCGCGTATTCGTATCCCTCCAGGTCGCGCAGCAGCACCAGCATGCGCTGCTGCTCCGGCAGGGTGGCCAGGGCATGGGCCAGGACGTCCTTCAGTTCGAAGTTCTCGTGCTGGCGGTATTCGTTCTCCTGCGCCACTTGCGTGTTCCGCACCACCTCGTCGTGGCGGTGCATGTCCACCAGCCGCCGGTAGAGCGCTCGGATGAGCCAACCCTTGGCTCCTGCGGCCTCCACCTCGCTGCGACGCTCCCAGAGGTCGGCGAAGACATCCTGCACGGCATCCTCGGCGGCGGCGCTGAAGTTGGCGTAGCGCAGCGCGAAGCGGTAGAGGTCGTCGCCCAGGTGGCGTACACAGTGGTTATATTCCTTGGTGGTCATTCTGCACAATATACGTTCACCCCTGCCCGTTTATTACACCCTGCCGAAAAAAAACTTTTCATACACCACGGACACCCTTTCGTACACCCAGCCTGCGTCGGCCTCGGCGGCATTGCTTTTTTACGTAATTTTGCAGCCGAAAAGATAAAAGAAACATGAAACGTACAGTCCTTTTTCTGCTTGCAGCCCTGGCCCTGGTGTCCTGCTCCGGCGGCGACGAACCCCTCCGTGCCATCTACCATTGGAAAACCACCTACAACCCCACACAGTACGAGCTGCAGTGGCTCCGCGACCATCGCGTGCAGCGGCTCTACCTGCGCCTGTTCGACGTCGACGCCTGCGGCTACAGCCGCGAAGACGGCAATGCCGTCCCCATCGCCACCACGCGCTTCCTCCAGCCCCTGCCCGACGACATGGAAGTCATCCCCGTGGTCTACATCACCAACGAGGCCATGACCCAGATGAACATCCACCTCGTGGCCAGCCTCCTGGCCGAGAGAGTGGAGAAGATGGCCGAGTGCAACGGCTTCGAGCTGACGGAACTGCAGGTGGACTGCGACTGGACCGGTCGCACCAAGCAGGCATACTACCGCTTCTGCGACGTCCTGCGCTCCATCCTCCACGAGAAGAACATCCGCCTCTCCTCCACCGTGCGTCTGCACCAGGTGGACACCACCCTGGCCGACCTCCCCGTCGACGGCCGCGTGCTGATGGTCTACAACACCGGCGACCTGCGTTCTCCCAAGACCGCCAACTCCATCCTCGACTATTCCGATGTCAAACCCTACCTGCGCCGCATCGACGCCTCCATGCTCGACAGCATGGACTTCGCCTGGCCCGTCTTCGGCTGGGGCGTGGCCTTCGATGCCAACGGGCGGTTCCAGCGGTTGGTGCCCTCCTCGGCCTTGGATGCCGACACCTCCGCCTCTTTGCGCGAGGAGTGGGGCCGCGTGGACGACATCCAGCGCGTGCAGAGCAAACTTCCCGCCCGCGGCCGACACACCACCATCCTCTATCACCTCGATTCCCTCAACCTTTCAAAATACACCTATGATGAAATTGAAACCATCTATTCCCGCTAGGATTTTGTCTCGTGGCCGGGGACTTGCCCTCGGCATGGCAGTCCTCCTCCTGCTGGTCTCCCTCCGGGCTTCGGCCTGTGGCCCCGGCCCCCTGGTGGCCCCCGACGACTTCGACCTCTACCGCCTGCTGCCCTACTACGCCGAGCTGCAGGAGCCCGCCGACGGCCGCCGCGAGGCCAACTGCCGGGCCTGGCAGCGCTCCCTGGGCGGCACGGTGCCCCTGGAGGCCATACGCCAGGCCGTCTACGACCTCTCCCTGCGCGACTGGCTCCTCGTGCATCAAGGCGACGACCGCGGCAACGCCTTCTGCCAAAAGCTGCTCGCCACCCGCGACACCGCCGCCATCCAGCTCCTCCTCTGGAGCAAATACTACGAGGCCTGGAGCCTCCAGATGCGCTCGCCGTGGTACTACGGCTGCGGTCTCGACGACTGCTCCTTCGACCTCGACAGCGTCCTTGCGGCCTCCACTCATTATATAGAAATGAAAAATCGGAAATACCGCGACCGCTACCTCCTCCTGGCCTTGAAGTGCCTCTACCGCTCCGGGCGGGGCGAGGAGGGCATGGCCCTGTGGCGCAAGCACAAGGGGCTGCTCCGTGGCAGCCACCTGCACGACCAGGCCGAGGGCTACTATGCCGCCTGCCTCAATCGTGCGGGCCATCGCCGCGATGCCCTCGACGTCTACTCGCGCCTGGGCGACGCCGCCTCGTTGCAGCTGCTGCTGGACGACAAGGTGGAGGTCTTCGAACGCGTGCTGCGCCACCGCCCCAACTCGCCCTTCTTCCCCATGGCCCTGCAACGGGTGCTCTTCGTGGCGGAGAATTACACCACCGGCTCCGACTTCACCCCCTATTCCCTCGACAGCCTCCAGCTGCGCCGCCTCGCGGCCCTCTGCCGCCTGGCCGGCAGCGACGTCAGGGTGAAGAACAAGCCCATGTGGCGCTATGCCGCCGCCTGCCTCCTCGACCGCCAGGGCCGCCGCCGCGAGGCCTTGGCGCTGGTGGAGAATTTGCGCTCCGGCGACGACTTCCTCAACACTTCCATCCGCGTGCTGCGCCTCCACCTCCACGCCCGGCTGGACCCCGTCGACGACGCCTACGAGCAACGCCTGCTGCGCGACCTGCGCTGGCTCGACGCCCGCATGCAGCAGGAATGGGCCTCCGCCGACAGCGCCACGCGCTTCCGCCTGAGCCACATCGACGGCTTCGGCTACAACTACACCGTCTTCCGCACCGTCTACTCCTACGACGCCCTGCGCCGCATCGTCCTCGGCGAGGACGGCCTCTACGAACGCTTCCGCTCCGCCGGACGCACCACGCGCGCCCTCCAGTTGGCCAACATGGCCGACAACCGCTTCCTGCAAATCACGCAGAATCCCATCGTGGCCCTCTGCCGCGCTGGCGAAAGCAAGCAGGAACTCTATTGCACCGAGCTCGACGACGCCCCCTCCTACAACAACTACTACAATTGGTTCTCCGTCTACCTTACCGACACCACGGGTTTCGACAACACTTTCCAACGCATAGACCACTACAATCCCATCCGCGACTTTTACGGCGAAGACAACCGTCGTGACAGCTACTTCAACGCTCACGATTTCAGTAATATATTCTTCATTCGCGCCGACCGTCTTGGGGCCGACGCCCTGGCCGAATACTACCACCATGTGGAAAAGCCAGCCGATGCCACGGACCGTTGGCTCAACGAGCGTGGCTACACCGATGCTGACTACTGGCGCGACATCGTCGGCACGCACTACCTGCGCGAGATGCGCTTCGCCGAGGCTTACGACTGGCTCCGCCAGGTGAGCGACGGCTATGCCAACCGCCTCAACACCACGCCTTGGATACAGTACGACCCGCTGGAATACGACAAAGTGGCCCTCCGTCCCGCCGACCGCACGGGATACAAGTTGCGCTTCGCCATGGCAATGGGTCATCAGGAAACCTATATGAAAGAGAAACCCGACCCCAACGACCGTGCCGACGCCATGCTGCAGCTCTCCATCGGTCTGCGCAACGCCTTCAGCTACCGCGCCTGGCCTTTGGTGGCCTACGGCTACGGCGGCTTCTATTCCTACTTGCCGGAAGACAAAAACCATTATGACGACCCCTTCTGGGAGGAGGAGTGGCTGGGATGGTACAGACCCTACCTGATGGCCAACGACGCTGTGGTGCCCTATGTTGAGGCCGCCGAGAAGCGTGCCGCCACCTTGCGCAAGCAGGCTTTCGCCACCTACACCGACCCCGAGCGCAAGGCCCAAGCCCTCCGTCGCGTGCGCGAGTATACCTACCTTATGAAAAATTACGCCAACACCCCCACGGGTCAGGACATCGCCCGCCACTGCGACCGCTGGAAGGACTACTTGCGCAAATAGCCCTAGAACTTTCATAAAAACCGTTAAAACGCCTGTTTTTCTCCCATTCATCGACCTACCAAATCCTACCGTGGTGGGAGTTGGTAGGGAGTTGATAGGGAGTTGGTAGGGGGTTAACTAGGAGTTTGCACCCCTCGGACTTTGGGTAAAGGGGAGGAGAAAAATGGTTGGTTGGCGATGCAATAATTGTCGAACGGCTGCGTTATTGGAAACATGAACGAATGGCTCACACTCAGTACCTCCGGCGACCTGCTGCGCGTTGCAGCGGACGAGCTGGTCTATGCCGAGGCCGACGGCAACTACACCACCCTGGTGCTCGCCGACGGCGACCGGCGGTTGGTGACGCTGCAACTGGGCCAGCTCGAGCGGATGATAGCACAGCAGATGCCACAGGCGTCGCAGGGCTATGTCCGTATCGGCAAGAGTTTGATTGTGGGCTTGGAGCGTGTGCGCTATGTCCATCCGGGAAAGGGACTGTTGGAGCTGCGCAATCCAGCCGGGTCCAAATACGAACTCACGGCCTCGCGCGAAGCGTTGAAGGCCTTGAAAGAAATGTTGGAAAGGAACATGAAATGAAAGAGATAGACGATAACGAAATTCGCATCATAGGTTCTACCGACGGTGGCCGTCGCCGCCGCTGGCCGTGGTACGGCTGGTTGGCCGTGGGTCTGGTGCTGGCGGCACTGGTGGTCGTTGCCGTTGCCGTGCTGTTGTTGCAGACGCCGAGAGAGGCGGCCGTTGGCGCTGACGCCACTCAGTCACCCAGTCACCCAGTCACTCAGTCACTCAGCCACTTATCCACTCAGCCACTTGCTGTTTTCGACACCATGATCAATGATGTGCCGCTGACGATATACAGTCTGGACTGCGAACTTCCCGCCTGCCCGCGGGCCTCGCTCCAGGTGGGCATGCCCGACCGGGAGGACACCTCGCTGCTGCTGGCCGTGATGGCCGCCGACGTACGGGCCGACAACAGGGGCATTGTGGGCGATTTTGTCGTGGACGGGCGGCAGCTGGCCCGTGGCGAGAAGAAGGAAGGTTACTGCGCCATCCTCGACGGCGTGCCCGTTGTGGGACGTGGCGGCGAGGCCGATCTGAAGCGTGCCGTGGACGGGAAGGGCAGTTTCTTCCGTCAGTATGTGCTGGTGAGCGAGGGCGTTGCCATGCCGCCCAAGCCCAAGGGCAAGAACCACCGCAGGGCGTTGTGCGTGATGGAGCATCGGATGTTCGTGGTGGCGTCGGGCGACCGCGAGTCGTACCACGACTTCGCCACCGCCCTGGCCGACCTCGGTGTCGACGACGCCATTGCCCTGGTGGGGTCGGAGTCGCTGCTGATGTACCGCGCCGAAGGGGGCCTGCTGCACACCATCGGCACCTCGTTCGAGGGCGATAATGTCAATTATCTTGTCTGGCGGCGGTAAATTATTTATACCTGGCGTATCTTGCCGTCGCTGCCGCGGCGGTATAGGGTGAAATGTTTCTTGACCTTCTCCAGGAAGGGGCTGAGGGCATGGGTGCTGCGGCCGTAGTATTCGTCGTAGAGGATGCAGAGCCGTTTGCGCGACCGCGAGAGGGCTACGAAGAGGCGGCGGGCGTCTTCCTGTATCTGTTTTTCGGTCCAGCTTCGGTTGCCCGGGTATACGCCGTCGATGGCGCGGTAGACGATGACGGTGTCGAACTCCAGCCCTTTGGCTTTGTGTACGGTGGAGATGATATAGCGTTCCTCGAGGGAGGTGCCGCAGAGGTCGGCTTCCTTGAGGGTGTTGAGGTCGGTGGCGTAGCGCTCCAGCTGTTGGCGCAGGGTGGGGTAGAGGTCGGTGCGGATGAGGTCGGTGTCGAGGAAGTGCAGCAGGTGGCGCCATTTGTCGACGGGGTCGATTAGTCCGCCGGCCAGCATGCGCGTGTAGACGAACTGCAGCTCGTCTGTGAGGTTCCGTTCTCCACTCACGATTCCGTGGCGGTAGATGTCGGCGTATTTGGCGTGGAACTTGTCGACCTGCTTCTGGTGGTCGGCGATGAAGAGGCGCTGGTCGGCCACCATCTGTGTGGCGTTGAGGTGGCAGAAGTTGAGGAGCGAGAGGGTGGCGAGGATGTCGTCGTCGGCCTGGTGGCTGTTCTGCCCTTCGAGGTGGAGCACCTCGAGGAGGTGGCCCAGCTTGTACTGCCGCAGACGGGGACGTACAAGGCGGATGTACTTCAGGGTGTCGAAGTGGTGCGGGCAGAGTCGTTCGAGATCCAGTTCGGGGCAGCTACGGCGCAGGTTGTGGAGGAGGATTTGGTAGTCGTAGCCCACGTTGTGGCCCACGAGGGTATGCCCCTGGCAGTAGTCCATGAATAGGCGCAACCCCTCGGCGCGGGAGTGGCGGCGGCTGTTGCGGTAGACCTCGAGCATGGGGTTGGGATGGCCGCCGACGGTCTCGGGTAGCTCCTTGTCGGTCTCAAGGATGATATTGAAGGGTTTGCCGGTCACCTTGCCTTTCCTGACCTTGACGGCAGCGATTTGGATGATGTCGTCGGTGTAGGGGTTGAGTCCGGTGGTCTCGGTGTCGAAGATGACGAGCTCCTCGTCGTTGTAGACGCGGATGAATTCTTGCAGGTAGCTGCTGTCAGGGTAGAGGAGAAAGTCGGTGGGCAGGAGGGCCACGCGCCGCATGTCGCGCATGAAGTTGCGGGCGGCGGTATAGGTGGGCATGACCTTGAGTCCCCACAGCAGGCGGGCCCAGGCGATGAAGACCATCTCGTCGGTGAGGACGCTGAGGTGGGAGAGGATAATCCTCATGGCGGGCAGCGAGAAGAGGTCTGTGCCGCTGATTTTGAAGTGGCTGATACCCATGCCGCTCATTACCTCGCCGATATCGTCGGCCTCGCGGTTGGTGCTGACGAGGATGGCCACGCGGCTTGGAGCGCCGGCATCCTGCCGGCAATCGTCCATCTCGCCGTAGCGTTTGGCGAAGCGGGCGGCGTAATAGCTCTCCATCTGGGCGTCGCCGACGTTGAGCAGGCAGAGATCCTCGGGGGCATGGGTGGGGTTGAGATCGGTGGTGGGGAGCATATTGCGGCCGATGCCAAGGTTGGCAACGGCGAAGTCGTTCTGGAGGTCGAGGAGGTAGCGTGGCGAGCGGTAGTTGGTGTGGAGGTGGTGGATGTTCTTGCCACAGCGGCGCTTGAGGTTTTCGAGGGTCTCCAGCTTGGCGCCGATGAAGGAGAAGATGGCCTGCTGCTCGTCGCCGAGGTAGACGATGGTGGCGTCGGGGGCGGCGAAGAGGTCGACGAGGGCGAACTGCAGCGGGTTGAGGTCCTGCACCTCGTCCA
>DGTB01000154.1:12661-12786 GCA_002394185.1 Bacteroidales bacterium UBA4347
TGCACCTCGTCCACCTCGATCCAGCGGTAGGACGTCGTTGCTTCGCCGCTCAGGTACTGGTACGCCAGCACCAGCAGGTCGTCATAGTCGAGGAGGTCGTTGTCGGCCTTGTAGCGCTCGTAGGC
>DGTB01000203.1:0-120 GCA_002394185.1 Bacteroidales bacterium UBA4347
CCAGGCGCAGCGCCGTGCGGGCGGCGTCCATGGCCACATTGCCTCCGCCCACGACGATGACCTTCTTGCCCAGATAGATGGGGGTGTCGTATTTCTCGTCGTAGCCGTGCATCAGGTTGG
>DGTB01000203.1:291-4082 GCA_002394185.1 Bacteroidales bacterium UBA4347
TCCATCTCGCTGAAGAGCTGGTCGATGGTGATGCTCTTGCCGATGATGACGTTGGTGCGTATCTCCACACCCAAGCGGCGCAGGTTCTCAATCTCGGGTTCCACCACCTTCTGTTTCGGCAGACGGAACTCGGGGATGCCGTAGACCAGCACGCCGCCGGCATGGTGCAGCGCCTCGAAGACCGTCACCTGGTAGCCATGCTTGGCCAGGTCGCCGGCACATGTCAGTCCGCTGGGGCCGCTGCCCACCACCGCCACCTTGCGGCCCGCGGGGTAGCACTGGCTCTGCGGTTTGGACTGTGCACGGTGGTTGTCGGCCACGAAACGCTCCAGGGCGCCAATGGCGATAGGCTCGTTCTTCACACCCATCACGCAGCTGCCCTCGCACTGCGTCTCCTGCGGACACACGCGTCCGCAGACGGCCGGCAGTGCCGAGTCCATGCTGATGGTGACGTATGCCTGGTTGAAGTTCTCTTCCTTGATATTCTGTATGAAACGCGGAATGTTGATGCCCACGGGACAGGCCTCCACGCAGCGCGGCTTCTTGCACTGCAGGCAGCGGTTGGCCTCCGTGACGGCCTGGCGCTCCGTCAGTCCGAAGCTCACCTCGTCGAAGTTCCTTGCCCTCACCTTGGGCTCCTGCTCGGCAGGCTTCTGTCGAGCAGAAGCCAGGGCTTGCTCCACGGCAGGGGCCAAATTGCACGAGTGGCCGCTCTCCGAGGTGGCAATGCGGTAGCGGCGGGCATCCGGAGTCTTCAGCTTGCGCGCCGCCTCGTCGAAGTCCACCAGGTGGCCGTCGAACTCCGGACCGTCCACGCAGCAGAACTTCACCTCGTCGCCAACCCTCACGCGGCAGGCGCCGCACATACCCGTGCCGTCCACCATCATGCAGTTCAGGCTCACGATGGTCGGCAGGTTGTACTTCTTCGTCGTCAGGCTGACGAACTTCATCATCGGCAGCGGCCCGATGGCCACGCAGTGGCTGTATTCCACGCCCTTGGTGCACAGCTCGTCCACCTTGGCCGTCACCAGGCCCTGCTCGCCGTAGCTCCCGTCGTCCGTCATGATGTGCAGGTTGTGGCACACTGCGCGCAGCTCGTCCTCGTAGAACAGCAGGTCCTTCGAGCGGGCGCCGATAATCACGTCGGTCGGTATTCCCTGGCGGAACGCCCATTTCACCTGCGGAAACACCGGCGCGATACCCACGCCGCCGGCCACGAAGAGCAGCCTCTTGAGTGGCTGAGTGGCCAAGTGGCTGAGTGGCTGAGTGGACTCTGTCGCTTTGTCACTCTGCGACTCCCACAAGGCAATCAACTCGCTGGGTCTGCCCAGGGGGCCTACGATGGTGTACAGGTCCTCGCCCTCGTTCATCTGTGCCAGCTGGCGCGTCGTCTCGCCCACCACCTGGAACACAATCACTATCGACTGCCTCTGGTAGACAATGTCGCTGATGGTCAACGGTATGCGCTCCCCTTGCTCGTGGGGAATCACAATGACGAACTGGCCCGGCTTCCCGCTGAGCGATATCCACGGCGCGTGAATCTCCATCCGGTATATCTCGTGGCTGTTGAGCAGCCGCTTGCTGATAATCTCGTACATATTAAAAATCTAATTACTAAACACTAAACACTTAACACTTAAAACGTCTCCTCCAGCCATCTCTTGTACTCCTCGTAGGGGGCGGTGCCCGCCAGTTCTTTCAGCGCGTCGGCCAGGCCGCGGTAGTACCACCCCACGTCCTCACGCCCCTGCGGAGCATTGAAACGCTTCCACAGGCCCTCGCCCAGGCGGCGATAGTCGCGGCTGATGGCTCGCAGATTGCTCAGCTTGTCGCCCATAGCCACAATCTTCGCGTCCAGCGGCGAAGCCGCCAGCCGGTCGATGTTCGCCTGCTTGCGCTCGCGCCAGGTCGTGACAACATCGCTCGGCGACGTCTCGAAGTACACCAGCCGCGCCACCTCCTCGCCAAACTCCCTGCGCAAATTCTCCAGGCTCACCGGCGTATCCTCCACCACGTCGTGCAGCGCCGCCGCCGCCAGCAGTTCCTGGCGGTCCGTGATGGAGGCCACAATGCCCATGGCCTCCATCGGGTGCGTAATGTAGGGCATCTGCGTACCCTTGCGCGGTGTCCCCGCGTGCGCCTTCGTGGCAAAAACGATAGCCTTGTCAATCAACGATGTGTCCATAAAACTAACCACTTAACACTTAACTCATCACTCATCACTCATCACTCATCACTCGGCAAAATACTTGTAGAACAGCGGAATGGTCTCTATGCCCTTGAAGAACTGCTCCAGCGGGTAGTTCTCGTTCGGTGCGTGGATGTCGTCGCTGGCCAGGCCGAAGCCCATCAGGATGCTCTTCAGGCCCAGAATCTTCTCGAAACCGGCCACGATGGGAATCGATCCGCCGCTGCGCGTGGGGATGGGGCGCTTGCCGTAGGTCTCCGTCATCGCCTTCTCGGCGGCCTTGTAGGCCTTCAGCTCCAGCGGGGCCACGTAGGCCGCTCCACCGTGGCACGGGGTCACCTTCACGGTGACGTACTCCGGAGCCACGCTCTCGAAATATTCCTGGAACATCTTGCTGATTTTCTCGAAGTCCTGGTTGGCCACCAGACGCGTGCTGATTTTGGCGTAGGCCTTGCTGGGGAGGACGGTCTTGGTGCCCTCGCCCGTGTGGCCGCCCCAGATGCCGCAGACATCGAGGCAGGGGCGGATGCCCGTGCGCTCCTTCGTCGTGTAGCCCTTCTCGCCCTTGAGGGCGCGGACGCCGAGCTCGCGCTTGTAAGCCTCCTCGTCGAAGGGGGCCTGGGCCATGAGGGCGCGCTCCTCGTCGCTCAGCACCAGCACGTCGTCGTAGAAACCGGGAATGGTGATGTGGCCGTTCTCGTCGTGCAGGTCGGCAATCATCTTGCACAGCACATTGATGGGGTTGGCCACCGCGCCGCCGAAGATGCCGCTGTGCAGGTCGTGGTTGGCGCCGGTGACCTCCACCTCCCAGTAGCACAGGCCGCGCAGGCCGCTCGTAATCGAGGGCACATCCGGGGCAATCATCGAGGTGTCGGAGACCAGAATCACGTCGGCCTTCAGCAACTCCTTGTTCTTCTCGCAGAAACCATACAGCGAGCCGCTGCCGATTTCCTCCTCGCCCTCCAGCATGAACTTCACGTTGCAGGGCAGGTTCCCCGTGCGCACCATGTACTCAAAGGCTTTGGCGTGCATGAAGCTCTGTCCTTTGTCGTCGTCGGCGCCGCGCGCCCAGATCTTGCCGTCCTTTACCACAGGTTCGAACGGCTCGGTGCGCCACAGCTCCAGCGGAGCCACGGGCATCACGTCGTAGTGGCCGTACACCAGCACGGTGGGCTTCTTGGGGTCGATGGTCTTCTCGCCGTACACCACGGGGTTGCCCTCCGTGGGCATCACCTCGGCCTTGTCGGCGCCAGCCGCCAGCAGCAGCTCTTTCCATCGTTCCGCGCAGCGCACCATGTCGCCTTTGTGCTCCTGTTCCGAACTGATGGACGGAATGCGGATCAAACTGAAAAGCTCCTCGAGGAAGCGGTCTTTGTTCTCTTCGATATATTGTTTCATCTTTCTATATGTTTTTTTGTTTTATACTCTCATATGCAGCCATATAGCCAATGTGTCGCCATGCCATACCGCTGCCCTTACAAACTGCAAATATACAAAAAAAACTTCATCCCTACAGCCTCCCCATACAAAAAATATCAACCCTCTTTCCACCACCCATACCCTCCCTCCTTCGCCCCCAATTCGGCCGTTCTTATATTGTTTT
>DGTB01000112.1 GCA_002394185.1 Bacteroidales bacterium UBA4347
AACAATATGTAAACTATATAAGAACGGCCGTATTTGGGGTGTATGGGATGAGGCTGCGGAGCCATTTCTGTTGTTCCTCACTGCGGAGGACGCCGTGTTCGAGGCGGCTGTAGGTGAGAGCGCGCCCCTGGCGGTCGATGAAGAGGTTGGCGGCGGTGACCCAGCAGCCGCTGTCGCCCTCGGCCACACGGATGAGGGGTTCGCGTCCGCCGAGCATGGCGGCCACCCAGAAGTGGAGGGCGTTCTGCCCCTTGAGCCATCGCACGGTGCGTCGGAGACGGAAGGGGTCCTCGCCGGGACGGTAGTAGCCCAGCCCCTGCCGCAGGTCGCGCACCAGGTCGGCGCGGGGCTCCACGTATCCGCCCTCCACCAGCATGCCCACCATGCCCTCCACGGCGTCGACCAACTCCGCCGTCACCTCGCGGGCGGCGGCAAAACGCAGGCTGGCATAGGCCTCGCCGACGGCCCAGTCCTTGTTTTTGACCACACCGGAATGTCGTTTTGCCACCTCGCGGTCCACCAGGGCCTCGCGGCGCTTGCGGAAAGCGTCGAGCCTCTCCACGCGCTGCAGGCAGGCGGTGCCGAAGTCGAGGTCGAAGACATGGTCCGCGGCCACCAGGAGCAGGTGGCGCTGCTCGACGTAGTCCTTGCCGGCATCGACGAGAGCACGGAAGAACGCCTCGGCCAGCGCGTCGCCGCGGGTGCCGGGGGCGGCGTCGACCTCGACACCACAATACTTCATTATGTTCTCTATCAACGACATGAACGCTTTCGACAAGGAAGAGGATAAGGTTATAATTTTTTGCAAAAATAGAGAAAGAAACGACATGCACACCAAAAAGATATCAACAAAATATCAACATAATGACACCAAAATAACACCGTACGCCACACCACAACGCCACCACCCCTGCCCCGCCCCTCCTTTCCCCTGGCAAACAACTACTTTTGCGGCCGGAAAATGTTTAACCCTCAATAAAAGAAAGGAGAAAAAAAAAATGACAAACGAAGAACTGAAAAAGATTCTTGAGATTCTGGATGTGGAATACCCGTCCGAGCCTCCCATGATCTATGTCTTCTACCGCCACCCCGACGGGCGCATAGACAACTACGCCATCAGTTTTCACCAGGGCAAGAAACTCAGCGACGGACATCTGGTGGACATGATGCGTCGCAGCAGCCCCACCCTGAGGCAAACCGAAGTGCTTGGCGTGGAGCGCCCCGACTGGGTGCCCCCGGTGGAATGGATGGACGTCCTTGATGTATGCCGTCTTCTACGTGTATCGTCGAGAACACTCCGCAAATGGACCCAGCGCGGACTGTTCCACCCGTCACAAATCGGTCGTCGGCTCTACTACTCGCGCGACGAAGTGGAAAACGTGCTGCGCCGGAATGCTTTTTTGGACAACGGAAGGATAGATAACACCGTTTTGGAAAACTCGAAACAAAGGGAAAAATGAGGAAACAAACGGAAAAATAGGGAAACAAAAGATACTTTTTTGCCCTTCCGCTCAAATCGCCTTATATTGTCATTGTCGTCGCGACCGACACAGCGCTTCCTTCCGGGCGGCCACCCGGGGAGGCAAAAACAAAAAAACAAATCAATTATTTTATTAACCTTTAAAAACATTAAAATTATGGCAACTGTTAATTGTGGTATTCTCGATGGTTTCATTGGCAAGGTCGGCACCGTGGTCGGATCGTTCTGGAAAGGCACGCCCGTCATGCGAGCCTACACCCGCAACCGTCACGACGTCAAGAGCGAGCGCCAGCTCCTGGAGCGCCTGCGCTTCAAGACCCTGTCCGAGCTCAGCTCGGGCTTCCTCGACGCCTCCATCATCGGCCTGCGCCGCGCCGCCGCGGCCAGACACATCACGGAGAGCAATCTCTTCATAGCCCAGAACTTCGGCATGGTGGTGGCCTCGGGGCTCGACTCTGTGGACATCGACTTCACGGGCCTCACAGTCGCCAAGGGTTCGCTGCCCGGGGTGCATTTCAACAGCCCGCTGTTCGACACCCCGCAGCAGGTGGACGTGAACTTCGACACCAACCTGGAGTGCAAGGGGGCCCATGCCGACGACGAGGTTTACATCTTCGTCTACAGCCCCGATGCCAAGTACGGCGTGCTGTCGGCAGCCGTGAAGCGCAACGACGGGAGCGTGAGCGTCAAGGTGCCCTCCCACTGGAACGGCACCAAGGTGCAGGTCTATGGCTTCGCCGTCGGCGCCGAGCTGTCGGAGCGTCCCGGCGAGACCAGCATGAGCAGCTACATCGGTAGCGGCACCATCGGCTGACCTTGACGGCCTACCAACAGCAAGCCAGCGACACCGAAGGGTGCCGCTGGCTTCTATGTGAAACATTCAGTATGTCTCTTCTGCAGGTTTACCTGATCACAACCACCTTGCGGGTGAGGAGGTCGCCGACCTTGACCATGTAGGAGCCGCTGGCCGGCACATCGAAGCGCACAGGCTGCGACGGATCGGCCTGGGTGGCCAGCAGACGGCCGTTGATGTCGAAGAGTTTCACCTCGATGCCTGCGGACTCGCTGACTACAATCTGGCCCTGCTCGACAGTGACGTTGACATTGCTGACAACGACATTGTCGATCTCACGACCATGATAGTCGAAGATACTGGGACTGGGAGAGTAGAACTCGGGGTCTTCCTCGCCAGAGCAGTCGCGCCAGGGCTGCATGAGAGCGGTGAGGGTGATGGTGGTTTCACCGCTGGTGACGTCGGGGCAGGTGTAGACGAAGGGGTTGTCGGTGGAGATGGTGTCGTTGCCGTCCCACCAGCCCATGAAGGCCCAGCCGGCCTGGGGCTGGTTGAGCACGACGGTGGCAGTGGCGCCGAAGGCAACAGAGGCGGTACGGTCAATATTGTTGCCGTTCTTCACACCAAACTGGGTGGCGGCGTCGATGGCACCTTCCTCGATGGTGACGTTGACGGTGAAGTCGTTGGGGATGGCCTCGAAGATGGCCTCGTAGACGGGCATGGTGCCGGCGATGTCGACGAAGTTGAGGGTGCGGTCGGCCTCGGTGCTGCCGTCGCTCCAGCGTACAAAGCGGTAGGTGTTGGCGTTGGTGACAGCGGCATGGATGGTGATCTCGTCGCCGTAGCGGTAGATGTGCGAGGTTTCGCCGTTGCTGCCGGTGGTGGCGGTACCCATGGCCTCGTCGTTGGAACGCACGGTGACGGTGACCACGCGGTTCTCAAGGTTGGAGGGAAACTGGTAGGTGAGGAAGATGTTGTCGATGGCGGCGCCGGGGTTGTTGACCTCGCTGTCGTCGTCGGCATTCCAGAAGAAGGCCAGCTGGTACCAGCCGGGGGTGGTCACGTTGACCAGGCGGTTGTTCTGCTGCCAGACGAGGGAGGTCTCGCCGTCGCCGTGGAGGCCGTCGGCCAGGACGATGGCGCCCTGGTTGTCGAGGGCCATGGCGGCGTAGTTGCCGTTGTCGGGGATGAGGGCCGAGGCGAGGTAGTCGCCGCTTTCGCCGCCCACCTTATAGTCGAAGCGCACTTCGTAGACACCCGACAGGAGGTAGACCTCGGTGAAGACGTAGGGGCTGGAGGTGGGGTCGTACTCGTTGGCCGTGCCCTGGTTGTTGGAGACGTAGAGGCTCTTGGTGCCGCCGACGAGCTGGGTGCTGGCGGTGGCGCTGCCCACGAACCACTGGTTGGCGCCGTTGTTGAGGCTGTACCAGTTGGCGGGTTCGTCGGAGTTCTCGAAGCCGTAGAAACTGGAGACAACGGGAGAGGCGTTGTTGGAACGCTGCCACACGGGGGCAAGAATCATGTCGTTGTCGACCAGGGTGATGATGCGGGGGTTGTCGGTGTTGCCGTCGCTCCAGGAGAGGAACTCATAGTTGGAGCCAGGAACGGCGGAGATGGTGTAGGTGTAGGAAGCGTCGGAGCAGGAGGGCACCACGTTGATGTTGGCCATGCCGCCGGGGCGCTGGTTGAGCACGAGGGTGGGCATGCCGTCGACAACGATGTTGGAGAAACCCGCCCAGGTCATGCCGGCGGTGTAGAGGCTGCAGGGCACGGCGACGACGACCTCATTCTTGTTGACCGACTGGAAAGCGTCGTCGGCAACAGTGGCGGCGAGGTTGGCAACGCTGATGCGCTGGAGGCCGCTCAGATGGGCAAAGGCCTGGCTGCCGATGGTGGTGACGCTGGCAGGGATGGTGATGGTGCTGACGAGCGTGTCGCTGAAGAAAGCGTAGGGCTTGACCTCGGTGGTGCCGTCGGGGATGACAAGGTCGGTGAGCATCTGGCCGTTGATGGCGAGGTTGCGCGAACGCGACACAGGCTGGGCGTTGGCATCGGCGAAGGAGATGGCGAGCCATTGGTCGAGGGTGCCGTTGAAGTTGGTGGAGACGATATTGTTGGTGTTCTGGAAGCAGTTGGCGCCGAGGCTCTGGGTGCCACCGTTGAGGGTGACGAAGCGGAGGCCGCGCATGCCGGCGAAGGCCTGCGAACCGATGGTGAGGACCGAGCCGGGCACGTCGAGGGTGTAGATGCCGGAGCAGCCGAAGAAGGCGGCGTTGCCGATGGTCTCGACGGTGGCGGGGATATTAATGGCGTTCAGCGCGGAGCAGCCGTAGAAGAGGCCCTCGGAGATGGCGGTGAGGCCGGTGGGCAGCGAGGCGCTGCGCAGGGCGGTGCAGCCGTTGAAGACATAGGTGCCAAGGGAGGTGATGCCAGCGGGGACGATAACCTCCTGAAGGGCGGTGCAGCCGGAGAAGGCATAGTTGCCGATGGTGCGGACCGTGGCGGGGATTTCGATCGAGGCAAGGTTGGTGCAGTTGGCGAAGGCCTGGGCACCGATGGCGGTGACGCTGGAGGGGATGGTCACGGAGGTGACGAGGTCGCGGTAGCCGTCGCGGATGCCGGTGACGGTGGTCTTGGTATCGTCGCTATAGACCAGGTAGTCCTCGGCGGCGGCATTCTGGGCCACTTCGTAGACGGCATTCAGCAGGAGGTCGGTGGTGACGGAGGCGATGTTCAGCGTGGTGTTGCGGGTGCTGAAGCGACCGTTGACGAACCAGCCGACAAACTCATAGGCAGGGTTGTTGCTGGCGAAGGCCGTCACGGTGAGACGCTCGCCGTCGTTGTAGCGGCCACCGGCATTGAGACCGAGGATCTGGATGATGGGGTCGTTCTCGGGGTCGGTGGTGACGGTGACGGTGTGGTAGGAGGTGGCGTTGAAGACAGCCTTGATGGTGGTGGCGGCGTTGACGGTGACATTCTGCGAGGTCGTAGTGGACTCGGCGCCGTTGATGACCCACTTGGTGAAGCGGTAGCCCTCGCCGGGACGGTTGGTGAGGTTGAGGACGGTGCCCTCGGTGAAGGTGCCGCCGGTGAAGACGCTGCCGCTGTTGAGCACCTGGCCGTCGCCTTCAACCTGCACGGTGACAGCATAGGATTGCGTCAGGGTGGTGAAGTTGGCGGTGAGGTCGGTGTTGGCATTGATGGTGTAGGTGAATTCCTCGTTGGTGGAAACGATTTCGGAGGCGCTGTTGGTCCAGTTGTTGAACTGGTAGCGAGCGCGGTCGTAGCCGGAGACGCGCACAGTGACCTCGGTGCCCTGGGGATAGGCGGTGCCGGCACCGGTGAGGGTGGCAATGCCGGAGGGCGTGGTGTAGAGGCGGAGACGGAAGACCGGTTTGTAGTTGGCCACGAAGGTCATGTCGTGGTCGAGGCTGCTGACGGTGTAGGTAGCGGCAGTGGCCGAGGGGTTGTCGACACCGTCGATGGTCCAGTGGTCGAAGACATAGCCTTCGGGGATGGAAGCGGTGACGCTGATGCGGGAGCCGGCATCGTAGCGGCCGCCGTGGGCCTCGGCCGAGGAGGTGAGGCTGACGCTACCGCCGTTGTTGGCGGAGGCGGTGACGGTATAGGTGCGGATGAAGTTGGCCACGATGTTGTCGTAGTGGCTGGCGATGCTGCTGATGGTGTAGGTGGGGTTGGTGCCCGAGATGTCGCCGCTCCAGCGGGTGAAGCGGTAGTTGGCATTGGCGGTGGCGGTGAGCACAGGGCTGGTACGGGCATCGTAGGTACCGCTGGCGTTGGCGCCGCTCACGCTGACGCTGCCGCCCTCAACGGGATTGACCGTGTAGGCGATGCGGAAGGGCTGGTGCGAGAAGCGGGCGGTGAGGGTGCGATCCATCACAACAGGGTTAATGATGTAGGTGGGAGTGGAAGCGTCGGTGAGCTGGTTGCCGTTCTCGTCATACCAACCGAGGAAGTCCCACTCGGCATTGGGAGTGGCGGTAAATTCGCAACGGGCATTGCCGTTGTAGTTGGTGGGGGTGGCAGGAATGACGGTGCCGCCGGTCTCGGGGTCGCGTTTGGCCTCCATACGGAACTGGTCGTCGGAGCTGACGAAGATGGCGGTGTAGGTGTCGTTGCCGCTGCCGTCGGGGAGGTTGAAGGTGTAGGGATTCTCGGTGGAGACATCCAAGCCGTTCTTCACCCACTTAACAAAGGTGACATCGCTGTTGGCGGGGGTGGCCGTGAGGGTCAGCGACTCTCTTTCCATCATGGTGAAGGAAGTGCCGGTGTTGCCGCCATAGGTCATAGAAACAGTTCCGCGAGCGTCGTTGCTGGAAGCAACCGAGATGGTGCGCTCCTGAGGAAGGTACTCAAAAACTGCCGTAACTTCTGTATTATTCGAAATATTAATAATAGTGTAAGAGGAGCCAATACCAACATTATTACCACCAATCTCCCAATGGTCAAATCTATACAAATCTGGATCAATAGGAGACTCTGTCAATGTAACATTCTCACCATCAGCATAACTACCTGCGCCGAAAACTGAACCAGCGCCTTCAGGAATGACATTTACTGACACACTATAGCGAACAGCGTCAGCAACAAACTCAGCAACCAAAGAACGGTCTGCTGTGGCGGAAAATGAATATGTGGTATTTCTAGACCTTGTTCTACCACCTTCAGTCCAACGAACAAAAGTATAACCAGGATTGACCGTAGCAACCAAAGTGACTGTTTCATTCTCAGCATAGCTACCAGCTCCTGTAATAACAGCTGCACCCTCTGGAGAGGCGGTAGCTGAAATTGTATATTGTGCATTCAGGGAAAAGGAAATCGCTGAAAAAACACAAATAAAAAAAAACTTTTTTAACACTTGGGGGAGAAATATCTGTTTCATGATATATATGTTTTTATTCAACACCAAAGTTCTTTACTAAACGAACAGAGCATCCAAACGGACGAGCGTTATAACCATTAGCATTCATTTCTGCGTTTGAGAACATTAAGCAATGTGCATCAAACCCATCACCTTCATCTCCAGTTGTTGACCAATAATATCCCTCTGCAGAAATACCCAATGCATCGGTCGACGTACCATTACGAAATCCTGCTCCTGGTAAAAAGACAGCGCCCTTAATCTCCATTTTATCCCACTGCTCAGCAGTATACGTATTAGTTAAATATCCAGAGGCTTTACCTGAATTAAATGTAACTCCTGAAGGAAGTGTCCAAGACTCGGGCAAAATTACCAAACCTCTTACACCATTAACAGTAGCCAATGCCCATTTCGAAGTAGCGCTATTCCGTAAATTAAGTAAATAATTCCATTCAGCGGCAGTAAGAGTACGCCATGAACCAGTCGTTGTATTAGAACCGAAAGAAATACCATTAGAATGATACACACCCCAATCATTGTTAGCATATGTTCCTGTCAAGTCATTAGCAGCATCTCCTCCTGGATAGTATGAGGTTTCTAACTCACTCGTTTGATAGGGCATTATGCCACCATAGCCACTAGTACCCCATCCAAATAAATCAATCCAACCTTCATAAATCATGCTAATATTTTCGTTATTAGTTCCAATAATATCATACTGATGTTCTGCAAAACGCC